>JBAPVZ010000280.1:0-20667 GCA_049283435.1 Candidatus Dormiibacterota bacterium | reverse complement strand
TGCCTGCCTCACACCGCTCCCTCCCTCACTGCCCGTCGATCCGGGCAGCCGATCCACCACTCGCGCTCCGAACCACGATCGCCTGCCTTCACTTCAACAAACTGATGTGACCCTCTACACGGCGTTGAGAATGTACAACTGCGATCGGTGATTTGTAAAGCGGTTTGCGCGGGCTTCGGAGCGCGGGTCAGGAGGCGCCTCGGGGCGGTGCAGCGTACACTGCCGCTCGTGACGCGAAAGCTGGGCTGACGCGACGTTCGAGGGTATTCGTCCCCCAACCTCGTGGAGGTCTCACGTTGCCGGCATCATCAGCAGGGTCCCCGCCGAACCAAGCTCGCGGCATGCAATCGACCGGAGCCGACCCCGTCGACCAGGTAACCCGCGACCTGCTCCGGCCGCCGCAGCTCCCCCGGTCGGCCCAGTACCCGCTCCATTGGCAGGTCACGAACGCGATGGGCCCGAACCCCATCTGGCTGACGGAGCTGTTGACCCAGGCCATGGACCTGCGTCCTGGCCAGCGTGTCCTCGACCTCGGCTGCGGCCGTGCCGCGACCTCGATCTTCCTGGCGCGCGAGCACGCGGTCCGCGTGTGGGCCGCGGACCTCTGGATCGCGCCGACCGACAACTGGGCGCGGATCGAGACCGCGGATCTCGCCGAACGCGTCTTCCCGATCTTCGCCGAGGCGCATGCGCTGCCGTTCGCCGACGGGTACTTCGATGCGATCGTCAGCGTCGACGCCTACCACTACTTCGGTACTGACGCCCTCTGCCTGGAACGGGTCACGCGGCTGCTTCGACCGGGCGGCCAGCTCGGCATCGCCGTCCCCGGCCTGCGGCGCGAGCTGAGCGGAGCCCGCCCCCCTCACCTGCTGACCTGCTTCTCCGGCAGTGAGCTCGGCACGCTGCACTCACCGCGCTGGTGGCGCAGCCACTGGGCGACGACCGGGCTCGTCGACGTGCTCCGCGCCGACCCCGTGCCCGATGGCCTGGACCTCTGGCGCCGCTGGGACGAGGGCTGCCTCGCCTACGGCAGGGCGACCGGCAGCTGGCCGCAGGGACCGGACGCGAATCCCGGCTCTGCCATCGAGCAGGAGCTGCGCATGCTCGACGCCGACGGCGGCAAGACGCTCGATCTGGTCCGCGTCGTCGCCCGCCGGCGCGACTGAGCGGCGAGCGGCGCGGGGACTCCCGACACCCGCGCGCGTCAGCCGAGGGCGAGCACGGCCTCGGTCTCACCCCGGAACTCGGCGAGCTGCTGCGCCTCGGCGGCGATCTCCTCGCGCTCGAGCGGACCGATGTCGCGCAGCGGTTCCAGCCGCACCTCCAGACGGTGCAGCGACGAACGCGACCGCCAGAGCGCGATCGGTTCGCCGTCGAGCAGCACGAGCCCGGGGCCACCGGCGGGCCGCCAGAGCCGGCGTCGACCGTCGAAATCGGGCAGCAGCGTCGCCCGATCGCGCTGGCCGAGGAACGGGTCGCCCGGCGGCAGCAGTCGGGCGCCGCGGCCGGGCGGCGGATCGCGCAGCATGCCCAGGCCCTCCCGGAGCATCCAGACGCGCCCCTGGAGCTCCATCTCGACGAGCTCGGCCCGCAGCGCCGCCCAGCGGCGGCGCGCATCCTCGGGGCCGGTACCCGCCCACGCCGCGAACTGCTCGGGCGTCGCCGGGCCGAAGCAGCGGAGGTAGCGTCGCACGAGCTCCAGTCGCGCCGCCTCGAGATCGCCGTCGGAGACATCGGCCAGGCTGGTGCCGCGCAGCGCGAAACGGACGGGATGGGATCCCTGGGGGAGCGCGCCGGCGGCCACGGTCGCCAGCCGGAACATCGCCTCGGGAACGTGGTCGGCACGGCAGGCACCGCACCACGACTCCAGCGCGACCGGAATCCGGCCGTGCAGCGCCGCGCTCAGCTCGTCCTTGGCGAGCGCAGCCTGGTGCAGCGCCTCCGAGACCGCGGTCGCGACGACGACGACCGCCGCGGTCGCGCTCAGGCCGGCTGCCGTAACCGGCTCCAGGTCGGCGCCGAGGGCGGTGCGCAGCGCGTCCTCGCGGTCGGGCAGCGCGCCCAGGCCGAAGGTCAGCACGTCGCCGGCCGGCACGAGACAGGTCGTGCGGCGAGGCCCCCAGAGCGTCACCAGCTCGCCTTGGCGGACGGCGAGCGACACCCGCAGCCGATCCAGCCGGTGGAGGCGCGCGTGCAGCGCGATCGCCGCCGACCCGGCCGGCACATCGGGCATGCCGCAGGCGGCCGCGACGGGCGTGAGCAGGGATGCCGACCGCCGGGTATTGAGCCCGTGAGCGGCGATGCGGTAGGCGATCGCACGCTGCGGATGGACCCGCGGGCGCTGCGCTTGGCCGCCGCCGCGCTGGCCGCCCTCGTCGCCCCGTGCGCGGGTTCCCGGGCCAGTCTGCATCGTTGACAAGCGTACGGAGTGTCGGGCTCGCCGGCGCGAAGCGGTCGCGGCCGCACCGGAACGGGGTTACCGTGGGTGAGGTACGTTCACGGTCGCAGAGGAGAGCCCGATGACGAGAACCCCGCCGCCCGATCCGTATCAGTTCCTGCCCGAGCTGCCGGCGTTCACGCTCACCAGCACCGATATCAGCGACGGCGCCGAGCTGAGCCAACCGTTTGTCAGCGGGATCCTGGGAGCCGGCGGCGAGGATCGTTCGCCGCAGCTCGCCTGGTCCGGCTTCCCGGCGGCGACGCAGAGCTTCGCGGTCACCTGCTTCGACCCCGATGCGCCGACGGCGAGCGGCTTCTGGCACTGGGCCGTGTGCGACATTCCAGTCGCCACGACCGAGCTGGAGCCCGGCGCCGGCGCGTCCGGCGGTCCCCTGACCAGCAGTGCGCTCACGCTCGAGAACGACGCCGGCATGCGCCAGTACGTCGGTCCCGCGCCGCCCTCCGGCCACGGTCCGCATCGCTACAACTTCGTCGTGCACGCGGTCGACGTCCCGACGCTCGGCCTCGACCGCAACGCCTCCTGCGCGTTTCTGGGCTTCAACCTGTTCTCCCACGCCATCGCACGAGCCCGCATCGTGCCCGTTTACGAGGTGAAGTAGGGCCGACCCGGGCCGTATTCTTCATCGCAGCCCCTCGTGCGCCCGCGCGAGGGCTGCCGGTCGTGTCATGCGCAGCGGAGGCTCGAGCGCTGCGCTCAGAACGTGCAGCAGGGGACCATCGTCATGTCGGCCGGCATTACGTGCGCGCGAACGTCGTGAACGCCGTCGCGCTCGCGGACCGGATCGAGCGACGGCTCCCCCTGGTGTCGCGATGGCGATCGTCGACGCCGAAGCGGAAGCTCACCAGCGGCGAGACGGTGGGCGCGGTCGTCCTCGTCGCCGCGGTTGTCGCCGCCCTCCTCTGGGCGAACGTCGATCCGGCCGGCTACGCCGGTGTGTGGCGGATGTCCCTGTCGCTCGCCGTCGGGGGAGCCGGACTGTCGCTGACTCTCGGCGGCTGGGTGAACAACGGGCTGATGACGTTCTTCTTCTTCGTCGTCGGTCTCGAGGCGCGGCGGGAGTTCGACGTCGGCGAGCTGCGGGAGCGGCGTCGCGCCGTGCTGCCGCTGGCCGCCGGCGTCGCCGGGATGCTCGTCGCGGTGACCCTGTTCCTGGTCGTCAACGCGGGTCAGCCATCCGAGCACGGGTGGGGCGCGGCGATGTCGACCGACACCGCGTTCGCGCTCGGAGCCCTGGCCCTGGCCGGCCCGCTCTACCCGGAGCGGCTCCGCGTCTTCCTCGTCACCGTGCTCGTCGTCGACGACGTGGTCACGCTCGCCGTCATCACGACGGTCTACACGGCACACCTCAACGTGCTGCCGCTCGTCGTCGGGATCCTCCTCTTCGGGCTCCTCGTCGTCGCGTTCCGGCTCCGGCTGCGGCCGCGCTGGCTCTTCCTGCTCGGCGCGATCGCGACCTGGATCGCGCTCGAGCAATCGGGGGTCGACCCCCTCATCGTCGGCCTGGCGATGGGCCTGCTCATCTACGCGTCGCCGCCGGCCCGCGCCGACCTGGAACGGGCGAGCGATCTCTTTCGCGGCTTCCGGGAGCAACCGACGCCGCGCCTGGCCCGACTGGCCGGCGAGGGGTTGCGGGCGGCCATCTCTCCGAACGAGCGGCTGCAAGAGCAGTTCCAACTCTGGACGAGCTACGCCATCGTGCCGCTGTTCGCGCTCTCCAATGCCGGCATCAGCCTCAACGGTCCCTTCCTCGTCCGCGCCTACCTTTCACCGATCACGCTCGGCATCGTCGTCGGCTACGTCGTCGGCAAGCCGGTCGGCGTCGTTGCCACGGGCTGGTTGGTGACCCGGTTCAGTGGAGGCCGGTTGCGGCCACCGGTCGGCTGGCTCTCGGTCGTCGGTACGGGGACACTCGCCGGGATCGGGTTCACGGTCTCGCTGCTCGTCGCCTCGATCGCCCTGCACGGCGAGCAGCTGCAGCAGGCGAAGCTCGGCGTGCTGACCACGGTCGTGCTCGGTGGCGCCATCAGCTGGGGCGTGTTCCGCGCGTCCGGGCTGCTGCCCCGCCGGACGCGGGCTCGGCTGCTGCTCGGCACGACGGCGTCGATCACCGATCTCGCGATGCCCGTCGACGAGGCACGGGACCACGTTCGCGGACCGAGCGATGCGCCGGTCACACTCGTCGAGTACGCGGACTTCGAGTGCCCCTACTGCGGTCGTGCCGAGCCGGCGATCCGCGAGGTGATGGCCGACATCTCGGACCTCCGCTACGTGTGGCGCCATCTCCCGCTGCGTGACGTCCATCCGCGGGCACAGCAGGCTGCGGAGGCCGCCGAGGCGGCGGGGCGGCAGGGCGCGTTCTGGCCGATGCACGACCTCCTGATGGACCACCAGGACCAACTGCGGGCTGCCGACCTCGACGGCTACGCGGCACAGCTCGGCCTCGATCTCGAGCAATTCCACCGGGATCTCGACGGGGAAGCCGGCGTGGCGCAGGTGGCCGAGGACGGGGACAGCGCGGAGCTGAGCGGCGTGAGCGGCACCCCCTCGTTCTTCATCAACGGCCAGCGCTACCGCGGCGCCTATGACCCGGCGACGCTGGCGCGGGCCGTCAAGCAGGCACGCGTCCGAGCAGCGATCGGCGTCACGCCGGCCGTCGGGTAGGGAGCTCCGGGACTCCCCTCACGGTTCCGATGCAACGGTCGCACGGGCCGTGCCCTGCTTGCAGCGTGGCGGTGCTGACCGGCCCCGGTGGCAGTCGCTCCGGCGGGCTCCAGCGCCGGCGTCCAGCGTGGGTGCGGGGTCGCGCCGACTCCGCGCCGGCGACGCACGGGTTCGGCCGGTCACTGGTCCGGCCGGTCGCGATGCGGCGTCGCTTGCAATGTAGCGGACAGAATGATGTAGCATGCGTTACATGTCGAGTAAGCAAAGGGGGTGGCGCCTCGTGCGCCGTGCGGCCGGCGACCTTGGAGGGCGTGTCGCCTGGAGGCGTGGCGAATGAACATCGGCGCGTTGGTGGCCACCTTTCTCGCCGCCGGCGTCGAGTGGGTCGAGGCGTTGACGATCGTCGTCGCAGTCGGCGTCACTCGGAGCTGGCGAGCCGGGCTCACCGGTGCCGCCCTTGCACTGGCGCTACTGCTCTGCCTGGTCGGCCTCGTGACCCTTGTCGCGAGCGGTCTCGGGCACCTCGTGCCGCTGCCGCTGGCTCGCACGGTGGTCGGCGTCTTCCTTCTTCTTTTCGGTATCCGCTGGCTGCACAAGGCGGTGCTGCGCTCGGCCGGCCTGCGCTCCCTGCATGACGAGGAGAAGGCGTTCGCGAAGGCGCGGGAGGAGCTCGGCCAGGGGCCCGGTCTCGGCTGGGCAGGCCTCGCGACCGCGTTCGGAGGCACCTTCCTCGAGGGTCTGGAGGTCGTCTTCATCGTCGTCGCGCTGGCCGGGCTGGGCGGGTTCCTGCCGGCCGCTGCCGGCGCCGTGCTCGCGCTGCTCGTCGTGGCCGGGGCCGGGGTTGCGCTGCAACGGCCGCTGAGCCTGGTGCCGGAGAACACACTGAAGTACGCGGTCGGCGTCATGCTGAGCGCATTCGGCACGTTCTTCGTCGGCGAGGGCGTGGGCGTCGCCTGGTGGCACGCCGACCTGAGCCTTCTGCCGCTGATCGGCGGCTACCTGGTCTGTTCGTTGCTGCTGGTGCTGCTCCTGCGGCGGCCAGTTTCGGCGGGAGGCATCTGGGGACTCCACTACCTCACGGCCGCCGCCGGCCAGATCTGGGGCCTCTTCGTCGGCGAAGGTCCGCTGGCGCCGGTGACGATCGCCGTGCTGCTGGGGGTCGGGCTGCTCGTCGCGGGCCGGCCCCAGGTGGCCGGTTGGGCCGGGATCGTGCTCGGTGCAGGCGTTGTGTTGGCCCTGCTCATAGGGCTCGGTGGCGCATTCGGGGAGGCCAGAGAGCGAGCCGCGAGCAGACAGCGAGCGGCTGCAGCCCCCGCAGCGAGCGAGCAGGAACGGGCGGAGGTGCCCCGGCCGGCGCATCAGTAGGGCTGCAGCGGCCGCGCCTGTCGCGGGTCAGTTGCTGCCAGTGACGATCTGCACAGGTTCGAGATGGTCTCGCGGACCTGTTGGTTGGAGGCTCTGAAGGTATGTCCGGCCGCCACTTTCTCCAGATTCCAGGCCCGACGAACGTCCCCCAGCGCGTGCGCCTGGCCATGGACCAGGTGGTATTCGACCATCGTGGCCCCGAGATGCCGGGTCTCGTGCACGAAGTGGTCGCCGGCCTGCGCCGGGTGTTCAAGTCCGCGGCCGGCGAGATCGTTCTCTATCCCGGCTCCGGCACCGCGGCGTGGGAAGCGTCGATCGTGAATACGATCGAGCCTGGCGATCGCGTGCTGGTCTGCAGCAACGGGCATTTCAGCCACCTCTTCGCCGAGTGCGCTCGCCGCCTGGGGGCCGACGTCGACGAAATGGATCTGGACTGGCGTGCCGGCGTGCCGGCCGAGCTGGTCGAGAAACGCCTGGTCGCGGATCACTCGCCCGAATATCGTGCGGTGCTGCTCGTCCACAACGAGACGTCGACCGGTGCGACGACTGACATCGCCGCTGTCCGCCGGGCCATCGATGCCGCCGGCCATCCCGCGTTGCTCATCGTGGACACGGTGAGCAGCCTCGCCAGCATCGACGTTCGTTGCGACGAGTGGCAGGTCGACGTCGCGCTGACCGGCGCCCAGAAGGGCCTCATGCTCCCGCCCGGGATGGGCCTGCTCTGCGTGGGCCCGCGCGCACTGGCGCGTTCGACACAAGTGAGGACGCCTCGCTGCTTTCTCGACTGGGGACCGGTCATCGAGCAGAGCCACGCCGGCTTCTTTCCCTACACGCCGGCCACCCTGCACCTGCTCGGCCTCCGTGAAGCACTCCGCATGCTTCTCGAGGAAGGTTTGGAGCAGGTCTTTGCCCGCCATGCCCGGCTCGGCGAAGCGGTGCGGCAGGCGGTGCCCGCCTGGGGCATGGACCTACTCTGCCGGAACCCGACGGAGCGTTCGGCCACGGTCAGCGCCATCCTCGTCCCTGCCGATGTGGACGTGGACGCGATGCTGCGTACCGCGGAGGAGGTGAACCTCTCCCTCGGCACAGGACTCGGTCGCCTGCACGGCAGGGTCTTCCGCATCGGCCACCTCGGCGCGCTCAACGAGCTGGAGGTGCTCGCCACGCTGGCCGGTGTCGAGCTGGTTCTGCGGCGCTGCGGAGCGTCGGTGAGGCTCGGGAGCGGCGTCGCGGCGGCGGCGGAATATCTGTCCCGAACCTGGCCCGCGATGGAGACGCCACTCGCCGGCTGAGTCCGCCGGCGGCAATGACCGCCGGGCTCGGTCGAGGGGGCAGGCGTTCCCTGTCTCAGTCGATGCTCATGCCGCCGTCGACGACGATCGTCTCGCCGGTGATGAAGTTGGCGGCGGGCGAGGCGAGAAAGAGCACGGCAGGCGCGACGTCCTCGGGCACCCCGAGCCTGCCCACCGGGATCATCCGCACCCGGTCGGCGAGGGCCTCCGGGGTCGGGAACAGGTGGGCGCGGGTCGGCGTGGCGATGGTCGCGGGCGCGACGCAGTTGACCTGAATGTGGTGGGGCGCCCACTCCACGGCCAGCACCTTCGTCATCTGTTCCAAACCGGCCTTGCTCGCCGCGTACGCGGCACGGTTCGGCATCGCCGCGTGGGCGAAGACCGACGAGAGATTGATGATCCTGCCGGCGCCGCGCTCGATCATGAGGGGCGCCGCCGCCTGGGCCGCGTAGAAGCTCGCCCGGAGGTTGACGTCCATAACCTCCGCCCAATCCGCCTCCGCGTAGGTCACCGACGCCGCCCGGATCGCAATGCCGGCGTTGTTGAACAGGATGTCGAGCCCGCCGAAGTGCGCCGCCGTGGCCGCGACCGCACCCCGAACCTGATGCAGGTCGCGCAGCTCGAGGGCGATCGGAAACGCCTCCGACCCGGCGGCCCGCACCGCCTCGCAGGCCTGCTCCAGCCCCTCCCTGCTCCGGCTGGTGACGGCGACGCGAGCCCCGGCGCTGGCGAGCGCGACCGCGGTAGCCAGGCCGATGCCCTCGCGGGCGCCGGTGACGAGGGCCACCTTGCCGGCGAGGCCGAAGGTGCGCGTGAAATAGTCGATTGCCGCCGCCTTCAACGCGCGCCCCGCGTCGACGCAGCGATCCAGAGGGAGTGGCGTCTCGCCATCAGGCCAGCTCCCCGAGCCCGGCTCGAGCGCATTCCAGATCCTGCTCGGAGGTGGCGCCGCTGACCCCGACCGCACCCAGGACGGCGTCCTGGTTTCGGATCAGGACCGAGCCGAGCCCGGGCATGACCGGGAGCCTGACCAGGCGACTGACCGCATCGAAGAACGCAGGCCGCGACGTCTGCAGCTCGAGGAGGGATGCGCCCTCGCGGTGCCAGACGGCGGCCCCGACCGCCTTGGCTTCGGCAATCTGGGAGCTCAACGAGGGGGCCCCGTCCATTCGACCGAGGGCCTGGAGAGCGCCGCCCTCGTCGACGACGGCGACCGTGACGCGAACGCCCATCTCGCGGGCCTTCTGGTGGGCGCCGACGATGACGCGCTGCGCATGTTCGTACGGAAGTGGCACGGGGGCCAGAATAGCGCATCTTGACGTTGGTGATTTGAAACGCCGATGGTAGCGTAATAGGTAGTACTCTGCGGTGACCCGAGTCGAGCGCCAGGGCCGCCATGCGCCCCCCGCTCGGAGGCAGGAACTGAATCAGGAGACCGGCATGACCGACTTCGGACTGATTGGCGTCGACTGGGAGCAACGGATCAACTTCGATCGCCTGCGTCGAGAGCGGTTGGCCAAGGCGAAGGCGGCGCTGGCCGCCTCGGAGGCGGACGTGCTCTTCGTCTTCCGCACCGAGGACGCCCGGTATCTGACCGGCTACCGGCATCATCTGGGGCCGACTCCTCTGCTCGGCAATGCCACCGTCGTTCTCACGCCGGACGCCGATCCACTCCTCTTCACGATGGACTACGAGCACTGCCGCAGCCGGATGGGCTGGCTGCCCGCAGATTCGATCCAGCCCCGAGCCAACTTCCGCGAGGAGGTGGGCATCAAGAAGTGGGCCGACCAGGTGCGGGCGCTCGTCGGCGACCTGAACGGCAAGACCGTCGGCGTCGACCTCTGGGGAATCGCGCTCGAGGAGCAGATCCGTGCCGCCTTCCCGACGGTGCGATTCGTCGACGGCTACCGGATCCTGATGGAAGCGAAGATCATCAAGACCGAGGACGAGGTCTCCTGCCTCAAGGTGGCGAACGCGATGACCGAGGCGGCCATGCATGCCGCGCTCGGTGTGCTCAAGCCCGGGGTCCGCGAATGCGGCGTCCTGGCCACCGCCTGGTACACGATGACGGCGATGGGCAGCGAGTGGACGCAGTGCTCGAACATCGTCGCCTCGGGGCCCTACACAGCACCCTACCGTCGATTCACCTCCGATCGCATCGTGCGGATGGGCGATCCGGTCGTCATCGACATCGGGGCCTGTTTCAACGGCTATTGGGGCGACCTGACCCGGACCTGGATCTGCGGTGACATCAAGCCGACGCAGGCGCAGCGTGAGGTCCATCAGAAGTCCTACGACGCGCTCTGGAACTCGTGCGCGGCCTCGCGGGTCGGCAACACCACAGCCGACGTGTTCGCGGCGGCCGATCCCTACGTGCTCGACTCGCTCGGCCATGGTTCCGGGATGGCGCCCTGGGAGGCACCGTTCTTCAGTCACCACACCAAGGACGACCCGATGCCGCTGCGGCCGGGGATGCAGTACAACCTGGAGCCCTACGCGGGAGAGCCCGGGGTCGGCGGGTTTCGCCTCGAGAACAACCTCGTCGTCACCGCCGGCGAACCTGACATCTACACCACCTACCCCTTCGACGAGCGGCTCGTGATCGATCTGCATCCGCTGGACACGTCGACCGGCAGGACGCGCTGAGCACGAATGACGAGCCGAGGGTGGCGCTCAACTGGGAGCATCCCCGCCCATACTCGTTTGATGTCGAGGACCGCAGCCACATGACCTCGCTGGGAGGCAAGGTGGCGGTGGTCACCGGCGCCAACCGGGGCATCGGCCGGGCGGTGGCGATCGGGCTGGCGCAGGCCGGCGCGTCGGTCGCCGTCGCGGCCCGCGATGTGTCCACGCTGCCGGACGTCGTCGCCGAGATCCGGGGCCTGGGCCGGGAATGCATCCCGGCCGCCGCCGACTTGCTCAGCGAGACGTCGATCACCGAGCTTGCTGCGCGCGTCGTCGACCATTTCGGCCGGGCGGACGTGGTCGTCGCCAACGCCGGCGTCGCCGGCCCGACGCAACCGATGCACGAGCTGTCGCTCGCCGCGTGGCGGGAGTGCGTGGCAACCGACCTCGACGGCGTGTTCCTCACCTTCCGCGCCTTCGTCCCGGGGCTGATAGCGCAGGGTTCGGGCAGCCTGATCGCGATCTCCTCGATGACGGGCAAGCGCCCGCTGGCCGGCCGGGCGCCTTACGCCGCGGCCAAGCTGGGGGTGATCGGGCTCTGCCGCACTCTGGCCCTCGAACTCGGCCCTCACGGCGTCCGCGTCAACAGCGTCTGCCCGGGGGCGGTCAACGGCCCCCGGATCCGGGACGTCGTGCGCAACCAGGCTCGTCTCCAGGGCGTCGCCGAGGAGGTTGCGCTGCACCAGTTCACCGACGTCGCCGCCCTGGGCCGCCTGGTCGAGCCCGAGGAGGTCGCTGCGGCCTGCGTCTACCTGGCCGGTGACGCATCCGCCGGGGTGACCGGTGAGGATCTCAACGTCACCGCCGGCGCAGTGATGTACTGAGACCGGCTGACGCAGCAGTCTCATGAGCCGCCGGAGCTCGGCGGACCGCCCGCCGGTGGACAACCTGCCGGCGGTCACTTCACGATCCACACCGGAGGCATCGAATGACGACGAGTGAGCAGCCGAAGACCTACCGCGAGCTGGCCGAGGTCACCTTCTTCGGCATCCGGCTCAAGGTCCTGGACCTCTCCCGAGAGATCTCGCCCCAGATCCCCGTCTACCCCGGCCACATGAAGGTCGTGATGTGGGACCACATCACGCATGCCGAGTCGCGCCTGCGGCTGGGCGATTCGCCCTTCCATGGTTACGCGGTGAAGGGCATCACCCTCTGCGACCACGATTCGACGCACATGGACGCGATCTTCCATTTCAATCCGGAGCGGCCCGACCTGACGATCGAGACCGTCGCGATCGAGAACTCTTTCACGGAAGCGGTTTGGATCGACCTCTCCGACGTGCCGGCGCGCACCCACATCACCCTGGACCGCGTCCGCCGGGCGATGGACGAGGCCGGTGTGGACGCCCTTCCCGCAGGCGGGGCACTCCTCTACTACACGGGTGCAGCCCGCAACTGGGAGCGGCCGCTGGAATACGTGAGCCAGTATCCGGGGCTGGACGAGGAAGCCTCGCGCTGGATCCTGGATCAGGGGGTCGTCAACGTGCTGACGGACGCCGTCTCCACCGACAACCCGGCCGATCTCGGCTATCCCAACCACCGGGTCCATGCCGAGTACCTCATCAACCACACCGAGCTCGTCAACAACATCGACCGAATTCCCGCGCACCAGGGGTTCAGCGTGATGGTGATACCGCTCCGCCTGGTCGGCTGCACCGGCTCACCGGTTCGGGTTCTGGCCATGTGGCGGGCATGATCGGCAACTCGCCACCGGTGGACGTGGCCTGGGTCAAGGAGCCGGAGGCGGAGGCCAGTGAGGACCAGGCGGCGGTCGAGGCCACCGTGCGGGGGATCATCGCGGGAGTCCGCGAGCGGGGCGAGGAGGCGCTGCGGGAATACTCCCGCCGCTTCGACCGCTGGGAGCCGGACCGCTTCCGGGTCGATCCCGACGAGGTCGCGCGGGCCCGGGAGTCGGTCGGGCCGGACGGTGTGCGAGCGATCGAGTTCGTTCGCGACCAGGTGGCCGGTTTCGCGCGGGCGCAGCTGACGGGCCTCACGCCGGTCGAGACCACGCCCCACCCGGGTATCACGCTGGGTCATCGATTGATCCCCGTCGCCTCGGTTGGCTGCTACGTGCCGGGAGGCGGCTACCCGCTGATCGCCTCCGTCCACATGCAGGTGGTGACCGCCAAGGTGGCCGGCGTCGGCCGTGTCGTCGCCTGCGCGCCTCCGCGCGACGATCAGGGCATCTGGCCGGCGACGTTGGCTGCCATGGACATCTGCGGCGCGGACGAGATCTACTGTCTCGGTGGCGTCCAGGCGCTGGCGGCCATGGCCTACGGCTTCGCCGAGCTGCCGGCGGTGGACATGATCACCGGCCCCGGCAACGCCTACGTGGCCGAGGCCAAGCGACAGCTCTTCGGAGACGTCGGCATCGACCTCCTGGCCGGCCCGACGGAGATCCTGATCGTTGCCGATGCAACCGCCGATCCCGCGGTCGTGGCCTGCGACCTGCTCGGTCAGGCCGAGCACGGGCCGACCTCCCCGGCCCACCTGGTGACCGATTCCGCCGCCCTGGCCGACGCGGTCGCGGAGTCGATCGCGACGCAGATCGACCGGCTCCCGACTCGGGCCGTGATCGAAGAGTCGTGGCGGCGGCGAGGCGCCATCGCCGTGGTCTCCGGGCCGGAGGCGATGATCGCCTATGCAGACTGGTTCGCTCCCGAGCATCTGGAGGTGCAGACGGAAGATCCCGATCGGTACCTGGGGGAGCTGCGAAACTACGGTTCGGTGTTCTGCGGCGAAGAAGCCACCGTGGCCTACGCGGACAAGGCGATCGGCACCAACCACACGTTGCCCACCGGTCGGGCCGCCCGCTATACCGGGGGGCTCTGGGTCGGCAAGTTCATCAAGGTCGTCACCTATCAGCGGCTGACCCGGGCGGGCAGCAACCTGATCGCACCCCACGCCAACCGCATCGCGGCCATGGAGGGCATGCTCGCCCACGTCGCCACCGGCGAGCGCCGGCTGCGCAAGTACGGCGGCGGCGAGGAACGATGAGGGCCGGCCGGCGCCCTCGGCTCGGCTGGCGGGCGGCGATCGCCCGGCCGGCCGGGACCTGAACGGCTCGACCCGCCGGAAGGCACTCGCGGGTGCGCAGCCAGGCTGCCTGCATCCCGTTTGGCGAGACCGTCGCGCCCCCGCGGCGGCGGTAGCCACGCCTCCGCCGAACGTGATGGGAACCTTCGTGAGGCCGCGCGACCGCGGTCCCGGGAACGACGTCCCGTGGTCTCTGAACCCGATCATGGCACCCGGGTCCCGGGGACACCTTGACATTTGGAATAGCGCCTGCCATCATCCCTGGTACCTCGTTCGTCTTAACGGGTGTTACATTTAGCAGCTATCACAGGAGGGGAAGTGGGCACGCTCGGTACTTGCAAAAATCCCGGGGCCGATCGGCTGCCAGGAAGGCCGCCATGGACTTCTGCCTGACCGATCAGCAGCTGCGCCTGCAGGAGACGGCTCGGCGTTTCGCCTACACCGAGATCGCGCCTCGGGCTCGAGAGCTGGACCGGGCGCCGGATGGCCGGGACGCATTCCCGATCGATCTCGTTCGGCGTGCCTCCGAGTTGGGCCTCCGCACCCTCAAGATTCCGGTCGAGCATGGAGGGCTTGGCATCGACTGCCTGACCGAGATTCTGGTGCTCGAAGAGCTGGCCGTCGGTGACGTCGGCTTCGCCATGACCCTCGCACATTGCTGGCGTGAGGGGTACTTCATGGCCACCGCGACGACGAGCGCGCAACGGGAACGGTTTCTCCCGGACTTCATGGCCGATCCGACCTACCTGACGTCTCTCGGCCAGACCGAGGAGCACTCCGGGAGCGACAACAGCCTGCCCTACGTCGGCGACCTGTCGGCAGGTCCGCAGACGACCGCCGAGCTGGTGGGAGAGGAGTGGATCATCAACGGGGGCAAGCGCTTCATCACCAGCGGGAGCGTGAGCCGGATGGTGGTCCTCGTCGCGAGAACGGACAAGACCGTGCCGCACGTGCATGGCGTGTCGGCCTTTCTGGTTCCGACCGATGCACCGGGCTTCCGTGTCGGTCGCATCGAGGACAAGGTCGGGCTCCGGTTGAACCAGAACACCGAGCTGCTCTTCGAAGATTGCCGGATCCCGAAGGACAACCTGGTCGGCGGCGTCAATCGCGGCCACCAGGTGCTCGAGGACATGCGGTACGGGTCCAAGACCAAGGAGGCGGTGAGGGCGCTGGGGGTCGCCCGCGCGGCCTACGAACATGCCGACGCGTGGACCAGGACGAGGGTCCAGGGCGGCCGCCCGATCATCGAGCACCAGTCGGTGGCCACCATCCTCGCCGAGATCGCGACCGAGCTCGAGCTGGCTCGCACGCTGATCTGGAGGGCGGCCTGGGCCGTCGACCATGATCGGGCGCGTGTACGCCCCCTCGAAGACATGGCGAAGCTCTACGCCTCACAGATGGCGATTCGCACCACGACCCAGGCGATGCAGCTCTTCGGTGCGCGCGGCTCACTGCGCGACTATCCGATGGAGAAGCTGGTTCGCGACGCTGCCACCATACTGCTGCCGCCGATCGGCAACACGGCGACGCAGGTCCGGCTCGCCGATTGGCTCCACCGACATCAGGGATCCGACGTGCTCGTGCCGGGCGCCGACGGGCTGAACGGCCATACGAGCACGAGCCCTCCTGCCGGCGCGCCGCTCGGTCCTGCGGCAGGCGAGCTTGCTACCAGTGAGCGCGAGCAATGAGCCAGGCTGTGACGCGGATACAACCCCGCCAAGGAGTGCGCCGGCGCGCCAGGATCCGCGTCGGGAATGTGGCGGCCAACATCGCGCTCTGGGTCCTCGTCGTTATCTTTGTTGGACCTCTGATCTGGGCTCTGCTCACCTCTCTCAAGCCAGACCTGGAGACGTCGAGCTTTCCTCCGACCATACTGCCCCACCACATCACACTCAACAACTATGCTCGGCTCTTTCAGGTGTTACCGTTCGCAACCTTCTTTCGGAACAGTACCGTGGTTGCGCTGGGGACCAGCATCCTCACGATTCTGCTTTCGTCGACAGCGGCCTACTCGACCGCGCGATTTCGCTCGCGCGTGGCGGAGGCGACGAGTGCGGTCGGCCTCGTCGCCTACATGATCCCGGGCATCCTCATCGTGGTGCCCGTCTTTGCAGTGGCGCAGGCGCTGCATGCCCTCGACTCCCTCGGGTCGCTCGTCGTCATCTACACCGCATATTTCGTCCCCTTCGGCGTGTGGCAGCTGCGATCGTACTTCGCGGGCATTCCGGTAGAGATCGAGGATGCGGCCATGGTCGACGGAGCGAGTCGACTCGAGGCGTTCTACATGGTGGTACTGCCGCAGGCGTTTCCTGGCCTGATCGCGACTGGTATCTGGACCTTTACCGTCGCGTGGAACGAGTACCTGTTCGCCTCCCTGCTTCTCTACACGCAGCAAAATGACACGCTCAGCATTGGGCTCTCGACGGTACTGATCGGCCAGAGCAACATGTACTCGGAGGGTGTGTTGATGGCAGCCTGCGTGTTGATGACCCTACCGGTGATGGTCATCTTCATGTTTATTCAGAGGGCACTGATTTCCGGCATGGGTGGCGGTGCAGTGAAGGGGTAGAGGCACGAAGCGTGGCTTCGTTGCCCAGGGTGAGGGAGACAGGGTTCTTGAAGATACCCGGGAGCGGAAAGAGATGGACTTGAATGAAGTCAACAGAGACGATTTGAGAGACAATGACGCGAGGTCGCCGTCAGTCGCCGCGACCCCGTTGGCAAACGCACTTCGGCGCAGCCTGGGGCGGCGAAAGTTCCTCAAGTTGACGACCGCATATTTTGCCGGCACGATGGGGATTGGCGCGGTGCTCGCCGCCTGTGGCGGAACTTCCCCGTCGAGCTCGCACTCGTCGAGCAGCAACGCGGGCCCCGGCTCGAAGGTGATCAACTTCTTCACCGATGAGAACGATCCGGCATCCCTCAAGGTGTACGCGGCCGCAATCAAGGACTTCGAAGCGAAGAATCCTTCAGTGCACATTGCCATGAGCCTGGTCAGCGGTGACACTCGAGATCAGCATGCGCAGACGGGCCTCAGCGTCGGACAGGACCTCGGGATTTTCACGATCGATCGGAGCTATACCCCAGCCTTCGTCCTGTCCGGATACCTCGCGCCTCTCGATAATCTCGTGAAGTCGATCGGGGCCGACCAGTTCACCGTCGGTACTCGTCAAGTGATCAACGGCCACGACTGGATCTTTCCATATGCAGCGGGGCCGTTTGGATGCTGGTATCGAACGGACCTGATGCAACAGCCGAGCACGCTTCAGGAGCTGAAGGCGGCCGCCAAAGAGAATACCGGCGGCGGCCGGTACGGGATATCGCTCGCCCTCGGCGACAGCGGCGCCATGTACAACACATTCCCACAGTTCCTATGGTCGGCCGGCGGTGACTATTGGGATCGGAAGGGTAATGTCGTCTTCGGCAGCGATGCGGCCAGAACCGCAATCCAGAACGTGGTCGACCTCCTGAAGTATGCCCCGTCTGGCAACACCAACTGGTCACCGTTTCAGTTCATTACGGATTACGTGGGCGGCGTGGTGGCCATGGCGCCCTGGGCAGGCCGGCTGGGCGTTAACATGTTCGAACAAGGCTCCCCGCTGGCTGCAAAGTCGTCGGTGATCCGAGGACCGTGGGGACCGCAACGGGTCAACCTGACGCGCTGGAGCACGCTGGCCATCGACAAGAAGTGTCAATATCCCGACGAGGCCATGGCGTTCGTGCAGCACGTTCACACCGGCAGCTACGGGGTGGCGTTTGCGAACAGCGTGCCCGGACAGGAGGTCCCCTCCGTCAAGAGCACCCGGGACGCCGCCAACGCGGATACGACCATTCCCTACATCAAAGCGCACCCCGACTGGAACTCGACGATCGCGAATCTAGTGTTGAACGGCACCGACCTGGGCGGCCCGATGGGTGCCGTGGCCGGGGGCAAGCTCGAACTCTATAACGGACCCGGAGCGCCGTGGTCTCAGGCTGCGTTTGGAACCAACGACATCGATACGCAGATGTTTCAGAAGATCGTGCTTCAGGGCATGTCGGTCAAGGACGCTCATGCTTGGGGGACCGAGCAGTACCAGACGCTCGTGAAGAATTTCAAGTCGACCCATCCCAATTGGAAGAAGGAGCTATAGGTAATAATTGTCATGGCCGCCCGCAACCTGACGCACCGAGAAGGCAACCCTCACTGGCGCACGGGGAAGGGCGGCATTCGTGTGCCACGGCTGGCTCTCCGAATATCTGATAATTGGCTGTCTTTCTTCTTGGTTGCCCCGGCGCTGGGGTTGATGACTGTTTACGTGCTCTACCCTCTGTGGGAGGTGATCTCCGGCAGCTTTCTGCAATCGTTCATACTGGGCCAGCCTGGCCATTTCGTGGGTCTGGCAAACTTCCAGGCTCTCGTTGCCAACGGCCAATTCCTCCCGGCGCTCCAGCTCTCCGTCTACTACACGGTCGGCAACATCGTTTTGCAGTTGGGTCTTGGCCTGCCGATCGCTCTCCTGTTGAACATGAAGCTGCCGGGCCGCAACATTGCGCGCGGCGCGGTCTTGTTCCCATTTATCGTGCCGGCGGTGGTCGCAGCGCTCATCTGGACGTTCGTGCTCGACCCCAACACGGGGATCGTCGACTACGTGATGACCTCATTGCGGGTGATCCATCAGCCGATCCCGTTCCTTACGTCGCCGAGCTACGCGATGAATACCGTCATCGTAATCTCAACGTGGAAGTACGTTCCGCTGATCATCATCTTGTTTCTGGCGCGGCTGCAAACGATTCCGTCTGAGGTGCTGGAGGCGGCCCGGTGCGATGGTGCCAATGGTTGGCAAGTATTTCGCCATGTTATCTGGCCATGGGTCTTGCCAGTCGCGCTGGTAGCCGTCATGGCGAGGACCATCCTCAGCTTCAATGAGTTCGACATGCCCTACCTGCTGGCACACGGCGGACCGCTGGAGTCGGTTACGACCGCGCCGGTGCTGGTACGTGAGGTGCTGAATAGCCAGAACGATTTCGGAAGTGCATCCGCTATGTCGCTCGTGATGATGGCGATCTTGGTGATCGTCCTGATCGGCTACCTCGTGGTGTACCGAAGGGGCGAGCGAATGCTCGATGGATGAGCGCCAGATCATGGACGGCGGCAAGTTGATCGGTAGAGGGACCGTGTCATCGCAGCGATAGACATCGACAACATTACGAAGACCTTCAACGACAAGAAGGGGTCGCGCGAATCCGCGCCGCGCGCACTCGAGCGAATGTCTTTGCGCATCGAGGACGGCGAGTTCATGGTGTTGGTCGGGCCGTCGGGGTCGGGTAAGAGCACGGCTCTGCGCATCGTCGCGGGACTCGAGTCCCCGACGAGCGGGGACATCTGGATCGGGGGTCGCCGATCAACCGCCATGCGGCCTCGTGAGCGGAATCTGGCGATGGTCTTTCAGTCCTACGCGCTGTACCCACACATGGACGTTTCCGAGAACCTGGGGTTCAGCTTAGGGCTCAGTGGTCTGCGCCGAAGATCGATTGCCGAAAAGGTGGGAGTCGTCGCATCCAATCTGGGCCTGGGGCAGCTCCTGGGCCGTAAGCCCAGACAACTCTCTGGCGGGCAGCGGCAGCGCGTGGCCCTGGGGCGGGCCATGGTTCGCCAGCCAGACGCTTTCCTCATGGATGAGCCCCTCTCCAACCTTGATGCCCAGCTCCGCATGAAGACTCGGGTCGACCTCGCGCGAATCCATCGCGAGGTCGCCAATACAGTCCTTTATGTGACGCATGACCAGACGGAGGCAATGGCGCTCGGCGATCGTATCGTCGTCCTCAGGAACGGTCGCATCCAGCAGGTGGCACCGCCATCGGAACTGTTCGCGCACCCGCGAAATGCGTTCGTCGCACAGTTCATCGGGAGCCCGCCGATGAACCTGCTTACGCTGGAGCTGACGACCGGCGCCCAGGGAGCAGCTTTGGTTGCGAACGGCATGACCGTGGAATGGCCGGTTGAGCGGGCACTGCGGGGAAAGGTCGCGAGCAGCCGGCAATTGCTGCTCGGCGTCCGCCCCGAGCACATCTCTCGTGCTCGCGAGACCTCCGGCTTGCAGACGTTCAGAGGCAGCGTCGAGGTCGTCGAACAGCTCGGTTTCGAGAGCTTGGTGCACATCCGAACGGGAGAGACGCTGGTCGCCGCTCGTTTCCGGGGCGCTGAGAGCCTCCGGCGTGGCGACGAGTGTCGGTTCGAATTCGACATTCGCAATTGTCACCTGTTCGATGAGCGCTCGGGGATGAATGTCGAAGGTGAGGACGAGAGTCTATGAGAAGCGTCCAGGGTTGGTCGATCGGCTTGAAGAGAGGACGGGCAGGGAACCAGTGAGCGATGATGGTGCGGAGCGTCTGGCCGAGGCAGCCCGCCTCTATTGCAATTGGGGGCGATGGGGGCCGAACGATGAGGTGGGGACCGTCAACTTCATCACCCAGGCCGAGGTCTTCCAGGCGGCCAATCTGATCCGCCGCGGCCGGGTCTTTTCGCTGGCGATCCCCTTCGACCAGAGCGGGCCCCAGAGCGGTTCCCTGCGGCGCTTCAACGCGATGGGGTTCATGCTCCGCGACGGTGACGACGTGTTCGCGCGTGCCATGCCCGGTGTCCCCCGCGGCATCGGCGGTGCCGACGACGTCATCATTCAGGCTACCCATGGGGCGACTCACTGGGATGCGTTGGCGCACATCTTCTACGACGCCAAGATGTGGAATGGCTACGACTGTCGAATGGTGAGCTCTCTCGGCGCCGAGAAGAACGACATCGCCGCCTACCGTGACCGGATCGTGGGCCGGGCGGTCCTGCTTGATCTCCCCCGCCATCTCGGCATCCCTTGGTGCGAGGTAGGCCAGGCGATCACCGCGGAGGACCTCGACTCCTGCGCCTCGGCCCAGGGGGTGGAGATCCACCCGGGAGACGTCGTCCTGCTTCGTTTCGGACAGCTCCACATGACCAGGGATAAGGGAGCGTGGGGGGATTACGCCGGCGGCGACGCGCCGGGTCTCGACTTCGATTCCCTGCGCTGGGTGCATGATCGTGAGATCGCCGGCGTCGCCGCCGACACCTGTGGCGTCGAGGTGCGCCCGAACCAGATCACATACTGCAGTCAGCCCTGGCATCGGATCGCCCTGCCGCAGATTGGACTGCTG
>JBAPVZ010000279.1:0-4375 GCA_049283435.1 Candidatus Dormiibacterota bacterium | reverse complement strand
CGGAGACGGTGCCGAAACGTCCCTCCCAGGCTCGACGTCCTTGACCGACGTCGAACGGCTCGTGCCGCGCCGTCCCCGCGAGGGCCAGCCGCCCCTCGCGGGTGCCGGCTTCATCGACAAGGCCGCCATCGAGTGCGACGCCGTAGACCTCGGCCGCTCGCTCCGCCGAGACGAGGCCGTCTTCGACGTCCCTGGCGACCTCGGACGGATCCCGATTGAGTGGGCTGCCCAGACCCCCGCCGCCGCCGATTCGAATGTGCAGGATCTCGCCCAGCTCAGGTCGGTAGACCGTGACCTTGCCGACGTCCGCCGTGCTGCCGTCCGGGAAGTACCCGGTCGTGCTTCCGACGCCACCGGTTCCACCCCCGAGAGCGCCCCAGCAGCTGAAGCGGTGGCGATCGTTGCCGCGCATCACGACGACGGCGCTCGGATGACTGATCTGGAGCGCGTACTCCATGCCGAATCCACCCCGGAAGCGGCCCGCGCCCTCCGTATCCGGCCGCATCCCGAAGCGGTGCACGATGACCGGCGCCTCCGACTCCAGCACCTCGACCGGCACGTTGCGGATGAAGGCCGCGCCGAAGCTGACCCCCGAGATCCCGTCCATCCCGAGCCCGCCGCCGGAGCCCCCCTCCAGGCCGTTGGCGACGACCACCCGGCCTTGCCGCCCGAGCGTGGACGTCGAAATGTAGGTGATGATCACCACGCCGGAGCCCGAGGCGGGGATCAGGTCGGGCACGGCCTGCACCAGCGTGGCCAGGACGAGGTCGTGACAGCGGAGGGCGGTGCTGTACCGCATGCCGCAGGAGGCCGGGAACGACGCGTTGACGACGGAGTCCTCGGGCAGGACCAGTTCTATGCTCCGAATCAGCCCGGCGTTGCAGTGAATGTCCGGGGCGTGCGTCATGATGAAATTGATGAGCGCCAGGCAGAGGAACGGATGGCGCTTCTGGCCACCCGTCGGCAGGTTCAACGCGGCGCCGACCTGGGGGTCGGAACCCCGGTAGTCGAGCGTCACGTCGCCTTCCCCGTCCGAGACAAGGCGTACCTCGAGCCGGACCGGAAGGTCGGATACATAGTCGTCTTCGAAATAGTCGACGAACCGGTAGGATCCCGCCGGGATGGTGCGTAGAACGGCTCGCGCCTGCCGCTCCGTCCGATCCAGTGTCGCGTACATGGCATCCCGCACGCCGTCTGCGCCACGTCGCTCCGCGAGCCGGTGGATACGCCGCTCCGCGCTATCCAGTGCCGAGAGCAGCGCCGTGATGTCGCCCTTGTTGAGGTTCGGAACGCGGGAGTTGTCTCCCAGCACGTCCCATATCTGCTGGTTGAGCTCCCCCGCCCGGTGCAGCTTCACGGGGCGGAGCCGGAGGCCCTCCTGGAAGACCTCGTAGTTCTTCATGTCGATGCTTCCGGGGGCAGAGCCGCCGACGTCGGTCGAGTGAATGAAGGCCCAGCCGAAACACAGCAGCCGTCCCGCAACGAAGATCGGCCGGAAGAGGTAGACGTCGTTGAGGTGCATGACCATGCCCGCCGTCGTGTAAGGATCGTTCGTGATCAGGGTGTCGCCCGGTTCCCAGACCTCGGACGACGTCGTTCCCGGTCCCATCGGCGCGCAGGCGAGTGAAGGAGCTCCGAGCGCGTAGGGCGTCGCGAACATCTCACCTTCCGGCGTTACCAGCCCCGTCGAAAAGTCCTGCGTCTCCTTTACGAAGGTGGTGTGCGAGGAGCGAAGGACAATCCAGGCCATCTCGTCGACGATCGCCTGGAACAGGTTGGCGAAGATCTCGACACTGATCGCGTCGGTTGCAGTCGGTGCGGCCATCAGGATCTCCTCAGCAACGCGATCGAACCGGAGTGGAGAACCTTCGCGTCCCAGCCCGGGGGCACGACCGTCGTCGTGTCCATCTGGTCGATGATGCTGGGTCCCGGCACCAGATCCCCGGCCGACAGGTCCGACCGCCAGTGCGTGGTGGCAACCAGGTCCTCGCCCTGCAGCCGGATCTGCCGCCGCTCGCCCTCTCCGCGTTGCGGCGACGTGGGCGGTACCGACGCCGGCGGTTTGGTGAGCGTCCCCGTGACATGCGCTCGCAGCTCTTTGATCCACACGGCGGCTGCCTCGTCGGCGTGGCCATAGGTCTCGCGGTGAACGGTGTGGAATTGGTTGGCAACCTTCTCGAGACCGGGCTCGAGGGACCGCGGGTCGAGCGGCACGGTGACGTCGTATCCCTGTCCGTCGTAGCGCATGTCGAGGGCCAGGTCGACGGTCGTAGACAGGAAGGAGAGCTCCATGGTCTGCTCCGCGAGCCAGGCACGGACCCCCTCGAAGAGCTGCTCCACCTCCGCCAGCAGGAGATCTGAGCCGACCTGGGCCAGCATCTTGTAGACGGGCCGCACCAGATCGCCCTCGACATCCGCCCGCGCCGCCCCCAGTGCGCTGAGCGCCCCCGGGGTGCGTGGGATCAGCACCTGGTCGATGTAGACCTCCTCAGCGACCAGCGCGGCCAGCATCGGGCCGGCGCCGCCGTACGCGACCATCCGGAACTCAGGCAGGTCGACGCCCCTCCTCGCCAGCACCGAGGTCGCCTCCGCGGCCGTGATGGCGACGGCGATCTGCACCGCCCCATCGGCGACGTCGATGGCCTCGAGCGCGATCCGGTCCCCGAGTGCCTGGAGCGCACGCCGGGCGGGCTCGAGGTGGAGAGGCAGCCGTCCCCCGAGTCTCTGGCCTGCACGGAGGATCCCGGTCAAGAGAAAGGCGTCGGTGAGGGCGGGGGCACCGGTCGCGTCGGCCCGGTAGCAGGTTGGACCGGGATCGGCACCGACGCTGCGTGGACCGACGCGAAGAGTGGTCGCGTTGTCGAGCCAGATCACGGATCCGCCTCCGGCCCCGATACTCGACACCGCGACCGTCGGTAGCAGGAGCGGGAAGTCGGCCACATGCTCCTCGGTGCTCAGAACCGAGCGGCCGTCGCGGATGACGCCGATGTCGGCGCTCGTCCCGCCGATGTCCAGGGTCATCAGGTCGGCGTCCGCCCAGCCGGCGTCGAGCGCCGCGGCGGCCGCGCCGGCAACGCCGGCGGCGGGTCCCGACAGCAAGGTCACCGCCGGCCTCTCCAGGATCGAGGTCCCCAATTCCATGCCGCCATTGGAGCGGGCCACGCGAACCGGGGCCGTCACGCCGCGTGCGCTCGCGCCCTCGACGATCTCGCCGACGTATGCCTCGACCACCGGCCGGATGAAGGCGTTCAGCGTGGTGAGCGTCGCGCGCTCGTACTCGCGGGCCTGGGGCCAAATCCGCGAGGAGAGCTCCACGCGGAGGTCCGGAAACTCACTCGCCAGAAGGTCGCGTACCGCCTCCTCATGCGCCGGGTATCGGTAGCTGTGCAGAAAGCACACGACCACGATGTCGATACCGGCGGCGACCAGCTCGCGCGTGACCCGGCACACCTGATCGGGGTCGAGCGCGGTCAGCTCGTCGCCCTCTGCCGTGATGCGCTCATCGACTTCGCGCACCAGCGAACGCGGAATCAGTGGAAGTGGTCGTCGCGACGTGAACTGCATCGGATTCGGAATCGCCAACCGCTGCAATTCGAGCAGATCACGGAATCCGCTGGTGGTGAGCAGGCCACAGGTCGCGCCACGTCTCTCGATGACCGCGTTGGTCGCAACCGTGCTGCTGTAGGTGTGGTACATCGTGCTCCACGCCCGGGGGTCCAGCCGCAGCGACGCCCGCAACTCGTCGATGCCGGCAAGCGTGCTCCTCCCCGGTGAGCGCGGCGTGCTCGGCACCTTGATGCAATGGAGCACGCCTTCCCCGTCGTGGAACGCCAGGTCGGTGAAGGTGCCCCCGATGTCGACGCCCAGGTAATAGGCCGAAGTTCCGTCTGCCGTCGCTCACTCCTCCCAACACGACATCGCCGCCCGCGCCGGCGGCCGGCACTCATCAGAACGAAGGTGGAACGGTAGCGGCGATCGCCTCCCCCTCCTCGTCACCGGCGTTCCGCCACCAGTGCGGGACGCCGGCGTCGTAGGTGATCGTGTCCCCGGGCTCCAGGACGTACGACTCCGAGCCGACGTGAACCTCGATTCGCCCGCGCAGAACGTGCGCACACTCCTCTCCGTGATGCTGATAGGGAACGGCGCCGGTGTTGTAGCCCGGCGGCATCACACAGCGAATCAATTCGAGCGACCGCTGGAGGTCAGGCGTCAGCAATTCGTACACGATGTTCTCCCGCGGGAATCGCATCGTCTTGCGCTGGTCACGACGGACCACCGCCGCGCTGCGCCCCTGCTCGGCTCCGCCGCGGGTCTGGTCCTCGAGGAGGGCGTACATGGACACGCCGAGGGCGTTCGCCAGCTTGTGCACGTTCCC
>JBAPVZ010000278.1:0-1649 GCA_049283435.1 Candidatus Dormiibacterota bacterium | reverse complement strand
GCCCGGCACCGCGGGCGAGCGGTCGTCGCCGGCTCGAGCCCCGCCGCCCGAGGGCGTGCCGGCGGGACGGCCGTCACCCTCCTTTCCTGGCTCGACCACGTCGGGCCTGATCATCCCACGCACCTGCGCGAACGTGCCTGCAGGGCTGCCCGACCTCGTGGCCGGACGGGTGGCACCGGCCGCCGGCGGTGCGATACTGACGATCACGGCGAGAGGCGGGGACTGAGCTCCTCCCCAGGAGGCTCCGCAAGCTCGGTCTCCCCGGGGCTCCGGACATGAGAGAGGAGGACGGCCGATGGCGAACGACACACTGCGCGCGCAGCTGGTCAACACGGTCCGGGCGGTGATCTCGAGCGGGGCGATCTCGATGTCGAAGCACGGCAACGCGAGCATCAAGGTGCCCGGGCGGGACGAGTTCGTCTACACCGCCGGCGGCAGCCTGGAGGCCTTCGACGAGAGCGGCGTCGTCCGCATCGCGCTCGACGGCACCGTGCTCGAGGGAGCGGTGCCGCCGATGGCGGCGGCGGTGATCGACATGCACACCGCGATCTACCGCGATCGCCCGGACACCGGCTGCGTCATCCACACCCACTCCCCCTACGCGACGGCGTTCGCGGTCGCGAACAAGCCGCTCGAGTGCTGGACCGAAGGCTTCGGGATCTTCGGGCTGGAGGACGGTGTCCCGGTGGCCGGCTACGGGCCGCGCGGGTCGCAGCAGGCGGTCGAGAACATTCGGGCCGCGCTCGCCGCGCGGACCAAGGCGGTGCTGCTCGCGAACCATGGCGTGCTCGCGTTCGACCGCACGCCGGAGGCGACCGTCCAGCTCGGCGTCGTCATCGAGGAGGCGGCGCAGGCGGCCCTGCTCGCCAGCGGCATCGGCGGCCCGCTGCCGATCCCGCGTCAGATGTTGCGGGCATCGCAGGACCGTGCGGCCGCGTTCCAGGCCGCCGGGGACGTGCCGGCGCAGGCCCCTCCGCACGCCCACTAGCGCGGAGGTGCCGGTCGTCGAGCGAGTCCACCACATCGGCATCGCGGTCGCGGATCTGGAGGCGGCCGAGCACGTCGTCCGCGATCAGCTGGGCCTGCGGCTGGTGCGCCGGCAGGCGCCCGCCGGCGGCCGCGTGAGGGCGGCCTTCTACGACGCCGGCAACGTCGAGCTGGAGCTGCTCTGGCAGGCGGAGCCGAGCGGTTCCACCTTCCTCGGCGGGGCGCCGCAGGCGAGGCTCGAGCACGTGGCGCTGCAGGTCCGCGACCTGGGGCAGGCGATCGCCGCCCTGCGCGCACTCGGCGTCGAGCTGGCGCCCCCGCGAGAGGGTCCGATCGGCGCCAGCGCGCGCACCCTCCCGGCGAGCTCGGGCGGCATCACCTACCAGGTGCTGCAGTTCGAGCAGCCGGTCGACGCCGCCCCCGGCGGGGGGCGTGCAGCCCTGGAGGACGCCTACGGCGCGCTCCTCCACAGCCTGTCCGGCGTGGACGACGGGGACGGATGGCAGGCGACCCGCTGCTCGGGCTGGGTCGTGCGGGACCTGGTCCAGCACCTGCTGGATGACGCCCGGCGGGGGGCTCGTCGCGCTCCACACGCGCGCCGGCGGCCCACCCGACGTCGACGCCGTCAGCTACTGGCGCGCCTGGCGGCCGGGCACCCGGGG
>JBAPVZ010000277.1:0-3614 GCA_049283435.1 Candidatus Dormiibacterota bacterium | reverse complement strand
CACCACGACGGGTACGGCGAGGCGAGTCGGCCCCGTTCCTAGGGCCGCCGTACCGGAGCGTGGCGCGTGTGGTGGGTTCCGTTCGTGCTGTGCAGAGCTGCGGGCTCGGGTTCCTCCGGGTGCCGTTGGAGCCCCGTCGCCGCCAGCACTGCCGTCTCGTCCATCGTCTCGTTGACGACCAGCGCATGAGCGAGTTCGTCCAGCTGGGGACGATGTTCGATGAGCAGCTCATGGGCCCGCTGGTACGACTCGTCGAGGATGCGGCGAATCTCGGTGTCGATGAGCTCCGACGTCGCCTCGCTGAAGCTCTGCCGCAGCTGGAACTGCGCCACCTCGTCGGATCCGGCGTTGAACGGGCCGAGCCGTTTGCTCATACCCCAGCGCATCACCATGTTGCGAGCCAGCTGGCTCACGATCTGCAGGTCGTTCTCCGCCCCGGTACTGCCGACCTGGTAGACGATCTCCTCGGCCGCGCGACCCCCGAGTGCGGACGTGATGCGGGCACGCAGGTAGTCTTCGGCATAGTTCAGGCGATCGTCGACAGGACTCTGCAGCGTCACTCCCAGGGCCTGGCCACGGGGCAGGATGGAGACGAGACGCACCGGGTCGGAGTTGGGCACGAGCAGCGCCACCAGGGCGTGCCCGGCTTCGTGGTACGCGATCCGCTGCCGATCCTTGGTGGAGAGCGCGAGGTGACGCTCACGGCCGAGCATGATCTTCTCGAGCGCATCCTGGAACTCGGCCATGGTGACCGAATCCCGGCCTCGACCGGCGGCCATCAGCGCCGCCTCGTTGACCAGGTTGCGGAGATCGGCCCCGACCAGTCCCGGGGTCTCCGAGGCCACCACCTGGAGCTTGACATCGGTGTTGAGCGGCACGTTACGGGTGTGGATGGCGAGGATCGCGGCGCGGCCGGCGCGATCGGGAGGGTGAACCGAGACGCGCCGGTCGAAGCGGCCGGGCCGCAGGAGCGCCTCGTCGAGGACGTCGGCTCGATTCGTCGCGGCCAGCACGGTCACCCCTTCTCGGGAGTTGAATCCGTCCATCTCGGTGAGGATCTGGTTGAGCGTCTGCTCCTGCTCGTTGTGGCCGCCCATGCTCATGTCGCCGGCACGTTTGCGGCCGATCGCGTCCAGCTCGTCGATGAAGATGATCGCGGGTGCCGCTGCCACGGCCTTCTGGAAGAGGTCGCGGACCCGGCTCGCCCCGACGCCGACGATCATCTCGACGAACTCGGCGGCGGAGACGCTGAAGAAGGGGACGCCGGCCTCACCGGCGACCGCCTTCGCGATCAAGGTCTTGCCGGCGCCCGGGGGTCCGATCAGCAGCACGCCCTTCGGAATCGTGCCACCGAGACGTCGATAGCGGTCGGGGTTCTTGAGGAAGTCGACGACCTCGCGGAGCTCCTCCCTGACCTCGTCGATCCCGGCCACGTCGGCGAAGGTCGTCGCCGGCCGCTGCGCGTCGTACAGCCGGGCCTTGCTCCGGCCGAAGCTGAAGATGCCGCCGCCCCCCGCAGCCTGCATCTGGCGCCGATAGAGCCAGACGAAGGCGATGATGAGGAGGAGGATCGGACCGAAGGTTTCGAGCAGGGTGACGAGGATGGAGGTCTGCCCGGCTGCCTGAGCCGTGACTTCGACGTGATGACTCTGCAGCAAAGGCTCCAGGGCGCCGCCCGCGAACTGCGGGACCACCGTCGTGAAATCCGTCGAGGTCTGTTTCCCGTTCGACATGTCCGGCACCGGCTTCTTCGTCTGCCCGGTGATCTGGTCGCCCTGGCTCGTCACGCTCTTCACGTTGCCCTGCTCGACCTGGTGCTGGAAGGCGGTATAGGAGAGCTGCACCTGGGTCGGCTGACCGGCCTTCCCGAACGTCTCGAACGCGACCGCGTACACGATCACGAGCACGGCGAGCCAGATCCAGAATCGTGGCGTCTGGTAGAAGGGTTTGCGATTCGGGCCCGGGCGCCCCGGCCCGGGGGGCAGGCCCGGGCGCGGAGTCACGAGCTCTCCGGTCGGCGTGCCGTGGGAAGCGTTCGCAGTGCCCCGCGGACGCTGACGTCCGGGGAGGCGAAACCTGCGCTCGCCGGAGCGGCGGCTCGGGATTCGGATGCAGCTTCGCCGCCGAGCGTCGTGTGGGGGAGCAGTTCGTTGCCTACGTTCACGTCATAACGCAGCGTCGCCGATCCGCCGTGACAGGATCGTGACGCCGACGTGACGACCAGGGCCGTGCATTCGAGCGTCGCCCAGGCAGATCACCCGGGCGGCCGATCCGGACCCGACACGAGGCAGCGTCGGCGCTGCCCGCTTCGCCCGTCGACCTACTTGGCGAGACCGGCCAGGAGGTTGATGATCGCGGCGAGAATGACCGCACCGAACAGGTACGACAGCAGCGCATGCTGGAGGGCGGTCGCCCGGATCTCCTTCGTGGTGAGGTCCGTGTCGGAGACCTGGAAGGTCATGCCGATCGTGAAGGCGAGGTAGGCGAAGTCGGCATACTGCGGCGGATCCTTCTCGTTGAAGTCCACGCCACCGTCAGGCCCCTTGTAGTAGAGCCTCGCGTAACGCGCGGTGAACGTCGTGTGCACCGTGGCCCAGGCCAGCATCGCACTGCCGAACGTGAGCGCAGCTTGCACATCGACGCTCGTGCTGCCCGAAGATCCCCCCAGCAGCAGCAGGCCGACGGCGCCCAGGCTGGCGACCGCCGCCAGGATCACGATGACGTCGATGGCGGTCCGGCCGGGGTCCGTGCGAACGGCGTGGGATGCGGTCGCCTGAGCGTCCATCGGCCAGATCCTCGCCCAGGTCCACGCGACGAACACCACGGCCGCCGCCATCCAGGCGACGAGAAGACCGTATCGCCAGGAGAAGAGCAGCGAAGCGGTGATGCCCGCTGCCGCACCGACTGCCGCCGAGGTGAGCAGACGCGCCCGAGCGAGCGTGCCCGGACCACTGTCGGAGGGCGGCCGGTGTCCCGGTGGCCCGGTGCCCGCCGCCGCTGAGTGGGACGAGCCGCTGGACACGCGCACAGTCTAGGCAAACGACGTCAAGCAGGGCCACTCGGCGCCTGCACGAAGCGAGCTGGGTTGCCGGCGGGTGGCGCCCTCAGGCGGCGTCGAGGTAGATGACGCCTTCGCGCAGGAACCAGCTCAGGTTGACCGCGATCTGCGCGACGACGACCTCTGGTGCGACGCCGGCGTCGACCGCTTCGTCGCGGCAGGCCTGCGCCAGCGTCACCCGGCCGTCGCAGCGGCGCCAGACGTGGTACGCCCGTACATCCGTCGTGATGCGGACCCCGATGCCCGGCAGCGCGATCCGGAACCGGGCTCGCTCATCCGCCGAGTTGCCGAGGCCGATACCGGTCGGGAGGATGCGCAGCCGTTCGAAGAGATCGGCGTTCGCGGCGGGGACGTCTTCCAGCTCGATGAGCGCGCCGGCCGCGAACAGATCGTCGACCGAGCGGCGTTCCACGCCGAGCCTCGCGGTGGCCGCGACCAGGTTCGCCTTCTCGGCACCGTCGAACGCGGAGAGCCAGAGCTGCCAGTGCTCTTCCGCCAGGTCCAGCGTCGCATCGCCGAGCCGGATCGCGTAGGGCAGCTCGGGCACCTCGGATCC
>JBAPVZ010000276.1:0-7907 GCA_049283435.1 Candidatus Dormiibacterota bacterium | reverse complement strand
GCGAACCGTTCCATCGAGGCTCGTGACGCCCACCGGAAGCGGTAGATGCTCTGGTCGTCGTCGCCGACCACGGCGACATTGCCCTCCGGTGCCCCGAGCAGCTCGACGAGGCGCTCCTGAGCCGTGTTCGTGTCCTGATACTCGTCGACCATCACCCACGGGTACCGGCTGCGGAAGGCCGCCCTCACGGCCGGCTCACGTTCCAGCAGACGCACGACCCGGACCAGCAGGTCGTCGAAGTCGGCGACGTTGCGGCGCCGGCACCACGCCGCATGCCGTTCGAAGAGCTCGGCGGCGGCGCCGAACAGCTCGCGCCGCTCGGGGTCTTCCAGCCGCGCCGCCCAGCTGCGGAGCTGACCGATCGAGACCAGCTCCTGCTTCATCCGCTCCAGCAGGCCGAGCAGAGGCTGCACCAGGTCGTCCGGCCGCTCGGACCCGACGAACGCCGGCTGCCCGAGCTCCCACAGCAGCTCGCGCAGGGCAATCCAACGGTCGGCGCCGGTGAGAATGCGGAACCCGGGCCGCAGCCCGCCGCGCGGGTCGTCGTGCAACCAGCGCAGCGCGAGGGCGTGGAACGTCCCGACGACCGGCGGTGGTTCGCCGACCGCGTCCTCGATGCGAGACCGCATCTCAGCCGCAGCTCGCTCGGTGAACGTCATGACAAGGATCGAGCGGGGATCGACGCCGGTCGCGACGAGGCGGCGGTAGCGTTCGACGATGATCGTCGTCTTGCCCGTGCCGGCCCCGGCGAGCACGCGCAGAGGCCCGGCCAGGTCCACGCTCGCCGCCCGCTGCTCGGCGCTCAGGCGCACCTTCGGCATCTAGTGGCCGCGGCTGCGACCGGTGCGCACCTTGATCGCGCGGACCCGGCGCGGCAGGCCGCTCTCCTCGTTCAGGCGGCGCAGCAGCGTCTCCCCGTCGAGGCGCAGCTGGTGCGCGAGCGCGGGGTTTCCCGTCGCGACCCAGACCGTCGAGCCGCGCACCGTGATCTCCTCACAGAACCCCGAGAGCTGCTCGCCGAGAATGGTGCGGAACGCGATCTGCAACCGCACCTCGAGCAGCCGGCCGGCATCCGGTTGCTTCGACAGCACGCGAGGCAGGATGTCGCCAAGCTTATGCATCGGCAAGGACGTGCCCTCCCTCGATCCGGCAGACCCGCGAGCGCCCGATCACCTCGGCCGGAAACGGATCTGCCTCGACCGACGTGATGATGACCTGCCCGGCGTCGGCGAGATGGGCGAGGAGCGCGGCTCGCCGCTCGGCGTCGAGCTCCGAGAGCACGTCGTCGAGGAGAAGGACCGGCGCCTCGCCGGTGCGTGACGCGACGAGGCGGGCCTCCGCGAGCTTGATGCTGACGACGGCCGTGCGCTGCTGGCCCTGCGAGGCATAGGCCCGAGTCTCCCTGCCCTGCAGCGAGATCAGGACGTCGTCGCGGTGCGGCCCCACCGTCGTCGAGCCACGCCGCAGGTCGTCGCCGCGGGCAGCGAGGACGGCCGCGGCCAGATCGTCCGGTGGGCCTGCATAGACGAGCTCGAGCACTTCTCCGGGCGCAATCGCGGCCTGTGCCTCGACTGCCCCCGCCGCGAGCTCCCGGACCGCCGCCGCCCGAGGCGCGACCAGCTCACCGCCCACCCTGACGAGCTCGAGATCCCAGACCTCGAGCGCAGCCACCGGCTGCTCTCCCGCCGCAATCTGCTTCAGGAGGTGGTTGCGTTGCTCCACGATCCGCGCGTAGCGCGACAGCGCGGTGGCATAGCCCGGCTCGATCTGCACCAGCATCTGGTTCAGCAGCCGGCGCCGATGCTCGGGACCCGCCTTGGCCAGGTTCAGATCGTCGGGCCAGAACAGCACGACACGGAACGTGCCTGGCAGATCGATCGCGCGCCGCGCCGCGCCGTCGACCTCGATCCGGCGCCGCCCCCGAGACCGCGCCGTCGACGACTCTGGCGCCGCCTCGAGTGAGATGCGCAGCTCTCGCGAACGGCCTTGCGCCTCCACCCGAGCCTCGATTCGGGCCTGCGGCGCGATCGGCCCGAGCAGCTCGATCTCGCGACGGGCACGAGGGGAGGAGGACAGGGCCAGCATCGCGACCGATTCGAGCAGATTCGTCTTGCCCTGCCCGTTCTGGCCAAGGAACACGTTCAGGCCCGGCGCCGGTGCCAGATCGAGCCGCTCGTAGTTTCGGTAGTTGCGGAGGGACAGCCGCTCCAGTCGCACCGTCTACCTCCGGCGCCGGTGCGTACAGGGTTGACTGCGGCCACTACATGGCAACGCGAACAGGCATGATCACGTACAGGTAGTCCGTCGAATCGGGCGATGTGATCAAACCAGGCGAGAGCGGCCCGTCGAAGCGGAACTCCGCCTCCGCGGTCGGCAGCACGGCCAGTGCGTCCAGCACGTAGCGGGCGTTGAACGCGATCTGGACGTCCTCGCCCTCGACGTCCGCGGCAAGCTCGGCCCGGCTGTCGCCGACCTCGTTCGTGGTCGCCGACAGGACCAGCGTCCCGGCCGCCACGCGAAGCCGGATCACGTTCGCCGAATCCCGGGCGAACAGCGAGACCGCGCGCACCGTCTGCATGATCTCCGCGGTCGGCACGCGGACTCGGGTCGAGCTCTTGCTCGGGATCACCTGCTGATAGTTGGGGAACCCGCCGTCGATCAGTCGCGAGTTCACCTCGGCGCCGCCGGCCCGGAAGAAGATCTGGTTGCGAGCTCCGGAGACGACGACCTCGACCGGGTCAGGCTCACCGCGGAAGGCTCGCGTCAGTTCGCCGAGGGCCCGGGCCGGCACGATCAACCGCGCCTCGAGCGCGCCCTCGCTGACCGAGGTCAGCTTGCGCTCCGCGAGCCGGTGGCCGTCGGTCGCGACGATCGTGAGCTCGGCGTTGTTGATGTCGAGCAGCTCGCCGGTCAGCACGGGACGGGCCTCGTCGGTCGACGCCGCCATCTGCGTCTGCTCGATCGCCGAGAGCAGATCGGCCTGAGGGATGCGCAGGCGGTCGCCCTCGTCGGGATTGGGGCCGGGCGGGAACTCGTCCGCCTCGATGCACTTGACGTGGGTGTCGAAGCGGCCGCAACGCACGCTCAGCATCTGCGTCGAGGTGTCGAGCGCCAGCTCCATCGGCTCGTCGGGGAGGCTGCCGACGAAGTCGGTGAGGAGGCGGGCCGGCACCGTCGTGCTCCCCTCCTCCTGAACCTCGGCGGCGACGACCTTGCGAATGCCGATCTCGAGGTTCGTGGCCGTCAGCGCGAGGCCTTCGGCGGTCGTCTCCAGGAGCACGTTGCTGAGGATCGGGAGCGTAGACCGGGCCGAGATCGCCCGGGAGACGGTTTGCATGGCTTGGGTGAGATGTGCGGGCTGGCAGGTGAGTCTCAACGTGTGCTCCTTGTCCCCATGAGAAGACGGGTTCCACGAAATTTCTTACTCGTCGTCATCTTCGTAGGTGCTGTGGATTCTGTGGAGGCCCAGTTCAACCCGAACGAGCGGAGATGGTGGAAAAGGATAGGTGAAAGAGAGGCGCCTCCTGTGCACCAGGAGGCGAAGGTGTGGAGAGCGGCGCCCGGGGGACATGAACGCACCGCCGGCGCAGGGTTCCTGCACAGGGGGCTGGGGATAGCTCGCGAGTCGGCGATCGCCATCGATTCAGGCGTCCTCGTAGATGCGGCGGCGGAGCGTGCGAACGTCGTCGGCCAGCCGGGCGTCGTCCTTCAGCTCGTTCGCGATCTTGTCGATCGAGTGGAGCGCGGTCGTGTGATCCCGGCCGAAGGCGTGGCCGATCGCGGGCAGCGAAGAGGGCGTCTCCTCGCGGATCAGGAACATCGAGACCTGTCGTGGGAAGACGATGTGCTTGTCGCGTCGCTTGCTTTTCATGTCCTCGAGCGAGATCTGGTAGTAGTCGGCGACGACGGTCTGGATCCGCTGCATCGTCAAGGGGCGCCGGGTGTCGGAGGGGATGATGTCGGCGAGCAGCTGGGTCGCCTCGTCGATGTCGACCAGCCGCCGGTGGATCGCGGCGAACGCGAGCACCCGGGTCAGCGCGCCTTCCAACTCGCGGATGTTCTGCTGCACTTTGTGCGCGATGAAGGTCAGGACCGGCTCGGAGACGAGGCTGCCGTTGGGGCCGAGCTTCGACTTCAGGATCGCGTAGCGCGTCTCGAAGTCGGGTGGCAGGATGTCGACGAGCAGGCCCTGCTCGAACCGGGAGCGCAGGCGATCCTCCAGGCCGGAGATCTCGCGCGGTGCCCGGTCGCTGGAAACCACGATCTGCTTGTTGAGCTCGTGCAGGGTGTTGAACGTGTGGAAGAACTCTTCTTTGCTGCGGTCCTTGCCGGACAGGAACTGGATGTCGTCGATGAGCAGCACGTCGACGGTCCGGAAGCGGACTCTGAGCTCCGGCATGTGGGCCTTCTGGATGCTCGCGATGACCTCATTGGTGAACTGCTCCGAGGTGATGTAGCAGACGCGTCGGCGGGGAAAGCGATGGGTGACCGCCTGGCCGATCGCGTGCATGAGGTGCGTCTTGCCGAGCCCGACGCCGCCGTAGAGGAAGAGTGGGTTCCAGGTTTCGCCCGGTGCCTCGGCGACCGCCTGCGCGGCGGCGTGCGCGAAGCGCGAGCTATTGCCGACGACGAAGCTGGCGAACGTGAACCGCTCGTTGAGGCTCGAACCGACCGGCTCCGGCGAGAGGTCCACGACCGGCATCAGCACCTCCCCCCCGCGGCGGTTGCCGTACCCGTTTTCGCCGAACCCGCCTTCGCGGACGGTCAGCTGCAGGTCGGGGTGGGGGTGGACCGGGGCCAGCGTCGTCGAGACGACGAAGTCCAGCTGCACCTCTCCCCCACCCGTGATCGCCTGCAGCGTCTCTCTGATCAGGCCGATGAAACGATCTTCGAGCCAATCCTTCGCCAGCTTGCTCGGCACCCCGATCTGAAAACAGCCACCCTCCATGGAGAGCAGGCTCGTGTTCTTGAGCCAGGTGTCGTAGCTCGGCTTGGCGAGCTGGAAGCGAAGCTCCTCCTGGACCGACGTCCAGACCTGATCTGGTTGCACTCGAACTCCTTTGACCTCAAAACCTGTGGGAAAGTCGGAACCACAGGCAAGGTTGTAACCACCCCTGTTGACGGAGACCCCGGTGCGCGCTGCTCGCGCCCGGCGTCCAACGGCTGCGCGTGGTGAGACGCGCGAACCCCCGGTCCTGTTTGTGGACAAGCGGCGCCAAAGCCCTTGCATCCTGGGGACAAACACCCGATTCCGGGGAGAATCTGTGGAAAACTCACCCGGGATCTCGTTCCTTCACGCAATGGCCGCCGCGCCGACCCGCCCGAAGGCGAGACGAACCCGGCGGACCCGGCGACGGCCCGGACCCGCATGAAGGGTGTGCCCCCTGTTAAAAGGCTGTGGAAAACGGAGGAGAGTGCCTCCCGCCTCGACCCCAGCGCAACCGACGGAACTCCAACCAACGCAACTCGCGAAGCGTCGGTGGCTCGACCCTCGCTTTCACGGCCGGATCCGGGGGGGCATGTAGAGAAGGCGTATCCGGTCGCGGCAGCAGGGTCTTCGCGTGCCCACTTCCGCTCCGGGAGCAAGCATAACAAAGCCGCGGTGGTGTCGCAATGGGCGGTTTGCCCCCTTTGCCAGCCCTTCTTTTGTCGGCTGCTATAGTTGGGCGTCTGGGCCCCGCAGGGTCCTGCATTGCCACGTGCCCATCACATTCGAAGCGAGAGGTCGACGACATCAAGCGCACGTATCAGCCGAAGAAGCGGTACCGCAAGCGCGTCCACGGGTTTCTGATCCGGATGCGGAGCCCGGGCGGTCGCCGGATCATCGAGAACCGGCGTCGCAAGGGGCGGCATCAGCTGACCCCCTGAGCCGGCCGGCCGCGGCCCGGGCGGCGTCGGCGGGTGACGTTCTGTGTTCGATGAAGAAGCGCCTCCGTCTCGTCCGCCGCCGCGACTTCCAGCGCGTGCTCGAGCGACCCCGCCTCTACGCGGGCCGCAGCGTCGTCGCCTTCGGGCTGCCGGCCGAGCCTGGCGCCGGGGCCGCGGCGCGCCCCTCGCTACGGGTCGGGGTGGCGGTCAGCCGGCGGGTGCGGGGTGCCGTCGCCCGCAATCGGGCCCGCCGCCGGGTGCGCGAGGCCGTCCGGCTCTCCACCGGGAGCGGTTTAGACGCGATCCGGTTGGGTACGGCATATGACGTGGTCCTGATCGCTCGACCGGCCGCGCTCACGGCCCCGCTACCCATGCTGGTCGAGGAGCTGCGCGCCGTCTGGGGGCGCCTGCCGCGATGAACGCCCGACGAGGTTCCGCAAGCTCCCTCTCGCGGAGGCCCCGAATGAAGTCCCCACCAGATTCCGCAGGCTCCATCTCGCGGGGGCCCCGGTTGACCTCTGGATTGATGACGCGGGCGGTGCTCGGGCTGATCCGGATCTACCAGCTCACGCTGTCCCCCCTCCTTGGGAACTCCTGCCGGTACGAGCCGTCATGCTCCCGGTACACTTACGAAGCCGTGCAGCGGTACGGCTGGCTTCAGGGGTCGTGGATGGGGTTGAAGCGCATCGCCCGCTGCCATCCCTTCGCGAGAGGGGGCTATGACCCCGTACCCTGAGCGGCGCCGGCCCGCACGGGCCAGGTAGAGGAGCCAGAGAGATAAACCAGCTTCGCGGACTCTTTACGGTCTTCCTGCCCATCCACACGCTGTGGTGGGCAGTCGTCGGGGTGCCGATCGGCGCCGGGCTGACGTTCGTCTACCACCTCCTGCACGACGTGCCCGTCATCAACGACATCGGCGCCTACGGGATCGCGATCATCATCGTCACGATCCTGATCAAGCTCGTCCTCTCGCCGCTCTACGAATTCCAGATCCGGACCGGACGCAAGACGATGCTGCAGCAGCGGGCGCTCGCCCCGGAGATCGCCGAGCTGAAGAAGCGGCACAAGGGAGAGCCCCAGAAGCTGCAGGCGGCACAGATGGAGCTCTACCGGGAGCGGGGGATCAACCCGCTCTCGAGCATGAGCGGCTGCCTCCCCTCGTTGCTGCAGATCCCGATTCTCTCGGCGCTCTACTGGACGTTCTACAACAACAACGCGCACGTGCCGTCGTGGGCCGACCACTTCCTCTTCATCCCGCACCTCAACACGTCGCCGCACGCGCACCTGTTGATCTCGAGCCTGCCGATCCCCTCGCCGATCTATCTGATCCTGCCGGTTCTGGCCGGGCTGACGACGTTCGTGCAGTCGCGAATGATGCAGCAGCCGAAGAACCCGGCGGCGTCGGAGCAGGAGCAGCAGACGCAGGGAATGATGAAGAGCATGCAGGTGCTGATGCCTGTGATGATCATCTTCTTCGCGATCAGCGTCCCCGCCGGTCTCGCGCTCTACTGGTTCGTCTCCAACTGTTTCGCGATCCTTCAGCAGTACCGGGTCAACGGGTGGGGCGGCCTGCGGCCGAAGCTGCAGCAGGCGGCGATGGATGGTGCGATGCAGGCGGCGATGCAGAAGGCCGGCGTCGGCAAGGGCCCTCGTTCGTCGGCGTCTCTGGACCGCATCCCGGCCAAGCGCAGTAGCGCGAGCCGCGATGCCGGCGCACCGGCCGCAGCGACCGCAACGGGCGGCGCCCCGGCCAGTGGGCAGGCTCGCGCCGGCGGGGCGTCGGGTGGCCAGCGCAACGGCCAGCAATCGCTGCCAAAGAAGCGCAGCTCCAGCAAACGAACGAGGAAATCTACGAGATGAGATCCGCTCAGGGAGAGGGCCGAACCGTCGACGAGGCCGTCGATGCCGCCTTGGTCGAGCTCGGGGAGAGCCGGCGCAACGTCGACGTCAAGGTCCTGAAGGAAACCTCCGACGAGGCGAAGGTGGAGGTCGTCGTGCTCGAGGCCTCGGCCCCCGCCCCGGCCGCGCCCCGGCAGGTT
>JBAPVZ010000275.1:0-5884 GCA_049283435.1 Candidatus Dormiibacterota bacterium | reverse complement strand
TTCAGCGAATGCCCGCAACACCTCCGACGGTGGCCGATGATCGCCGCCAACCTCCGCCGATCCGTGCCGGCGCTCGTGCAGACCCGACGATCTGCTCCGCTTGGTTCCCATCGACATCTCCCAGAACGAAATCGCGCCGGCGAAGCGCGCAGAAGCGATCGTGATGGCCTGGATCCTACCAACGGACGTTGAAGCCGTCAACGGAGCATTGAACTCCCCTGCGGGGGAGATCATCGCACTTGACAATTGCGCTAGCTGTATGCCTGTATACACCGATGCCGCCGCCAGTCTCGATCGTCGAGGTCTTCCCGCGCGACGGGCTGCAAGTGCTCCTCCACGAGCCCGACCGGCGCGTCCCTTCCACCGACGAGAAGGTGCAGATCGTGCGCGAGATCGACGGCACCGGGGTGGCGGAGATCGAGATCACCGGCTTCGTCCATCCCCGGGTGATCCCGGCGCTGGCTGATGCCGAGGCCGTCGCGGCGGCCGTGCTGGGTGCCCCACATCGGGCCACGCTGCGCGCGCTCGTACCCAACTATCGCGGCGCCGAGCGCGCGATCGACGCCGGACTGCGCAAGCTGTCCTGCCTGATCGTCGCCAGCGAAACCTATCAGCGGCTCAACTCGCGGATGTCGGTCGCCGACAACCTGGTCGAGATCGAGCGAATCGTGAACCTGGCCGCAACCCGGAATGTCGAAGTGACGGTCGGCGTCGGCACCAGCTTCGTGTGTCCGTACGAGGGACTGATCGAGCAGCCGGCGATCGAGCGCCTCTGCGATCGATTCCAGCGCCTCGGCATCACGGAGGTGACGCTCGCCGACAGCATCGGTCTCGCCTGGCCGACGCTGGTCCGCGATCGCTGCGCCGCGCTGCTCGAGCGTTGGCCCGACGTGCGCCTCGGGCTGCACCTCCACACACTGGCGGGACTTGGGCTCGCGAACGCGTTCGCCGGACGGGAGGCCGGGGTCTCCAGCTTCGACGGGGCGGCGGGCGGCATCGGCGGCGGCATCGCGATGCCCGTCCACACGAACGGCATGGCGAACGTGGCGACGGAGGATCTGGTCTATCTGTTCGAGAGTTGTGGCATCGACACCGGAGTCGACCTCGATGCGATCGCCGCCGCCGGACGTCACGCCCAGGGCCTCGTCGGGGGCGGGGGCGGCCACGTGACGAGCTTCGGCAGCCTTTCGTCCTTCCTCGCGCGCAGCCGGACGGCCCTGCCCGGTCTCGCGGCGGCGCCCCCCGGTGCCTCGGATCGGGCGGTCGGGCAGTGATCGGACCCCAACGGAGGTCGAGTGCCCAGGTGATCCAGGAGGTACTGCGCGACGAGATCGTCCGCGGCGAGTTGCCGCCGTACACGAAGCTCCGCGAGCCGGCGCTGGCGGAGCGCCTGCAGGTCAGCCGAACCCCGCTCCGGGAGGCGCTGCGCCACCTCGAGTCGGAGGGGTTCGTCGAGCGGGTGCCGAGCGGCGGCGTGATGGTCGCCGGCATCGATCTGCGCGACATTCGCGACCTCTTCGGCGTCCGCGCCGTGCTCGAGGCCAACATCGCGCTCGAGGTGGCGGAGCGGGCGAGCCAGCAGGAGCTCGAGATGCTCGACGAGCTGCTCGATCGCATGGAGCAGCTGACCGAGATTCGCGATCAGTTCATCCGCCTCGGTCTCGACTTCCACGATCGCCTGGCGGCGGTCGCCGGGAACGAGCGCACCCGGGGTGTGCTGCGCCAGCTCCGGAGCCACGTGGATCGCTACTGGGCGATCACGACCGACGAGCGTCCGCAGCGCATTCCCCAGGTCGAGGTCGAGCACCGGAAGATCGTCGCGGCGATGCATCGACGAGACCTGGCCGGCGCGGAGACGGCGATGCGCGCCCACATCTGGGCCGGCGCAGCGATCTGTATCGAGGCGGTCGGATCGGCGATGCGGGCACCAGACTGATCGTGAGCAGGGGAGGGGAGCCGATGGATGAAGCGAACGAGCTGCCACTCGAGGGGATCCGCGTGGTCGACACCGCGACGCTGGCCGCGGCGCCCTGGCTGGCGTGCTACCTGGGCGAGTTCGGGGCGGACGTGATCAAGGTCGAGCAGCCGAAGGTGGGCGATCACCAACGACGCTGGGGCAGCCGCAAGCAGGGCGAGGCGCTGTTCTGGAAGTCGATCGCCAGGAACAAGCGCTCGATCACGCTCAACCTGCGCGATGCCCGCGGCGCAGAGATCCTGAAGCGGCTCCTCGCCACGGCCGACGTCCTGGTCGAGAACTTCCGCCCGGGAACGCTGGAGCGCTGGGGACTCGGACCGGAGGTCCTGCAGGCGATCAACCCGGGTCTCGTCGTCGCGCGCGTGAGCGGCTTCGGCCAGACCGGGCCCTACCGGCAGCGGCCGGGATTCGGGACGCTGGCCGAGGGATTCTCCGGCTTCGCCCACCTGACGGGCCAGCCGGACGGCCCCCCGACGCTGCCCAATCTCCCGCTCGCCGATGGTGTCGCCGGTCTCACCGGCGCCTACGCCGTGATGCTCGCGCTGTACCACCGCGACGTGCGCGGCGGCGCGGGGCAGGTCGTCGACATCTCGTTGTGCGATCCGCTGCTCCGACTCATGGAGCCGGCGCTGCTCGACTGGGATCAGCTGGGCGTCAACGCGACCCGCACCGGCAATCGAACCCCGCACGTCGCGCCACGCAACCTCTACCGGTGCGCTGACGACACCTGGGTCGCGCTCTCCGCGAGCGCCGGATCGATCTTCGAACGGCTCGCGTCAGCCATCGGCCGTCCCGATCTCGTCGACGACCCCCGCTTCGCAACGAACGAGGCGCGCATCGCGAACGTCGAGGAGCTCGACGGGATCATCGGTGCCTGGATCGGTGAGCGCAACCGACCGGACGTCCTCGCCGTCATGGGACGCGCGGAGGTCGCGATGGGCCCGATCTATGACGCCCGGGCCGTCTACGAGGACCCCCACTTCAAGGAGCGGCGCAGCTTCGTCGAGGTCGAGGACCCGCGGCTCGGCCCGATGCGCCTCGTCAACGTCGTTCCGCGGCTCAGCGCCACCCCGGGTCGAGTGCGCACGACCGGACCCGACCTGGGCCAGCACAACGAGCAGATCTACGGCGAGCTCGGGCTCACCGGCCAGGAGCTGCATCGGCTGCGGGAGGAGGGTGTGCTGTGATCCTTCGCTCGACGCTCTTCGCGCCCGCCAACCACCGGCGTCACGCCGAGAAGGCGGTTGCCAACGCGGCCGATGCGGCGATCCTGGATCTCGAGGACGCCGTCTCGATCGCGGAGAAGCCTGCGGCGCGCGAGGCGGCCCGCGAGCTGCTGGCCCGGTCGCGACCGCCGGGAACCGTCGTGTTCGTGCGCATCAACGGCCTCGAGGGCCCGTTCGCGTACGACGATCTGCGGGCCGTCGTCGGCCCTGGCCTCGACGGCATCGTCGTCCCCAAGATCGAGTCCGGCTCGCAGCTGGCGATCGTCGACTGGCTGCTTCGCCAGCTGGAGCGGGAGCGGGGGCTGCGTGCGTCGAGCATCGACCTCCTGCCGATCGTCGAGACCGCGCGTGGCCTGACGGCGGTGGACGAGATCGCAGCGGCGTCCGCCCGCGTGCGCCGTCTCAACTTCGGCGCCGGCGACTTCACGCTCGACACCGGGATGACCTGGACCCCCGGCAATCCGGCGCTGCTCTGGGCGAAGGTGCGCGTCATCGTCGCGTCGCGGTCGGCGGGCCTCGAGCGGCCGCTCGACACCGTGTACCCGGATCTGCGCGACGCGGCCGGCTTCGAGCGCGAGGCCGTGGAGGCGAAGCAGCTCGGCTTTCAGGGCAAGGCCTGCATCCACCCCTCGCAGGTCGAGATCGTGCATCGCATCTTCACCCCGAGCGCGGAGGAGGTCGCGCGGGCACGCGAGGTGACGTCCGCCTTCGAGCGAGCGGTGGCCGGGGGGAGCGCGTCCATCCAGCTCGACGGCCAATTCATCGACTACCCGATCGCGGAACGGGCGCGCCGGGTGATCCAGATCGCCGAAGGGCTGAGAAGCGGGGGGTAGAGATCGATGCACCTGGTCGTGCTGGCGGTCGGATTCGGGTTGGTCACCGCCTCCGTGCTGGCGCTCGCCTCGGTGGGCCTGACACTGCAGTTCGGCGTCACGAACTACGTGAACTTCGCCTTCGGGGACTTCCTGACGGTGGGGGCGTACCTCGCGTGGACGTCCAACGTGCAGCTGCACCTGCCGATCTGGGCGGCCGCGCTGATCGGCGCCCTCGGGATGGGTCTGGCGGCGCTCGTCATCAATCGACTCGTGCTGCAGCCGTTCGTCGATCGACGGGCGCCGCTCCTCTACCTGCTGATCGTGACGTTCGGGCTCTCACTGATCCTGAACAACGGCGTGCTCGCGATCTGGGGCCCCGACTTTCAACGCTATGCGGTGTCGAGCGCGCAGCCGCCGATCAACGTGGGGCCGTTCGTCCTCACCGCAACCCAGCTCGTGATCATCGGCGTCGCCTGCCTGGTGATGATCGGCGTGCACCTCCTGCTCACGCGCACGAAGCTGGGCAAGGCGATGCGCGCGATGTCCGACAATCCCGACCTGGCGCGGGTCAGTGGCATCGACACCGGTCGGGTCACCGCCTTCACCTGGTTCCTCAGTGGCGGGCTGGCCGGTCTCGCCGGCGTCGTGCTGGCGCTGAACATCACCGCGATCCAGCCGTCGTTCGGCAGCGAGATACTGTTCGTCATCTTCGCGGCCGTGATCCTCGGCGGCATCGGTTCCGCCTACGGGGCGATGCTCGGGGCGCTGGTCATCGGATTGGTCACCGAGATCTCCGCCGTCTGGCTGAGCTCGTACAAGAACGACGTCGCCTTCGCGGTCCTGATCCTGGTCCTTCTGCTGCGACCCAACGGCCTCATTCGATCGCGAGGGAAGGCCTAGTCATGGACCAGATCCTCTACTACCTGTCGACGCTCGTCGTCTTCTTCTTCATCTACAACATCCTCACCTGGGGACTGAACATCCAGTTCGGCTACGGGGGCATCCTCGACTTCACCTACATCACCTTCTTCGCCGCCGGGGCGTACCTGGCGGGGGTCGGGAGCCTCGGCAAGCCGACCGCCGAATCGCAGCAGCTGTACGTCCTCGGCCTGGGCTGGGGCTTCCTCCCCGCCCTGCTCCTGGGGGCGGTCGTCGCCGGTCTGCTCGGGTTGCTCGTCGGACTGGTCGCGCTCTACCGGTTGCGGAGCGACTTCCTCGCGATCGTCACCGTCGGCATCGGCACGATCGCCTTCGATCTGGTGAGCAACTACCGGCCCCTCTTCAACGGCCAGGACGGCATCAGCGGCGTCTCGTTCCCGTTCAACGACATCCTCAACCTCGATCCCAACACCTACACGTTCTTCTACATCGGGTTCAGCGGCGTCGTCATGCTGATCCTCTGGTGGGTCGCGCACCGCATCGACGTATCGCCGCTCGGGCGCACGCTGCGGGCCATCCGTGACGACGTGGACGTGGCGGAGGCGTTCGGCAAGAACACCTACAAGTTCCGCATGATCGCGATGGTCATCGGGTGCGTCTACGCGGGCATCGGGGGCGGCCTTCTGATCGGGTTCATCAGCTCGCTCAATCCCGGCGGCTGGACGACCGGCGAGACGTTCGTGGTCTGGGCCGCCCTGCTGCTCGGCGGTCGCGGCAACAACCTGGGCGCGGTGCTCGGCGCGCTCGTGGTGCCGGTCATCTTCACGGAGGCGACGCGGTTCCTGCCGCCCATCTCGGCCAATCCCGCGCTCGTTCCCGCCCTCCGCAACGTGATCGTCGGAGCCCTGCTGATCGTCGTCCTCTTCTTCCGTCCCCAGGGGATCCTCCCCGAGCGACGCCGGCTCTTCTTCGAGCTGCCCGCCTCGCGC
>JBAPVZ010000274.1:0-2068 GCA_049283435.1 Candidatus Dormiibacterota bacterium | reverse complement strand
GCTCGGCCGTTTCGAGCTCGACGGGAGATAGCTCCCGGTGCCCCGGATGAAGCGGGAGGCCTGGTACGAGATCGCTCGCGACGTCGACTGGACGCTCGCCTACGCGGAGCCCGATGCCGTGTTCCCCGCCTGGATGTCGGGTGGCGAGGGCATCCCCAAGGAGGCCTGGCAGGCCTGGGACGAGCCGTACAAGTGCGCCTACCCCGAGTACGTGGCGACCCAGCGGGAGAAGGAGGCCTCGGTGTACGCGGTGCGGGCCGCCCTGCAGCGGTCGAACATCTTCGACCAGCTCGACGAGGGATGGAAGTCGACCGCCAAGATGCACTTCGGGGCGGTCTCCCTGATCGAGTACCTGGCCGTGTTCGCCGAGCTGCGGATGGCCCGCTTCGGGCTCTCGCCGCGCTGGCGCAACATCGCCGTGTACGGGGCCCTGGACGAGATCCGGCATACCCAGATGGACCTGGCGTTCGCTCACGAGTTCGTGAGCCGTGACCCTCAGTACGACTGGGCGCAGAAGGCCTACCACACCGACAACTGGGCGATCGTCGCCTGCCGGGCCCTGTTCGACGGCATGATGATGAACCCGGACGCGGTCGACATCGCGCTCCAGCTGCCGTTCGCCTTCGAGACCGGATTCACCAACCTCCAGTTCGTGGCGCTGGCGGCGGACGCGCTGGGATCCGGGGACGTCAGCTTCGCGAACATGATCTCGTCCACCCAGACCGACGAGGCGCGACATGCCCAGCAGGGGGGGCCAACCCTGGAGCTCCTGATGGAGCACGACCCGGCCCACGCCCAGTGGGTGATCGACAAGACGTTCTGGGGGTCGGCACGACTTTTCGCCATCCTGACCGGACCGGGCATGGACTACTACACGCCGCTCGAGCACCGTAGGCAGTCGTATCGCGAGTTCATGGAGGAGTGGATCATCAGCGAGTTCCTCCGCCTCCTCGAGGACTACGGCCTCCGCCGACCGTGGTACTGGGACGAGTTCATGGCCGGTCTCGACACCTGGCAGCACGCGCTGCACCTGGGCGTGTGGTGCTGGCGACCCACCATGTGGTGGCATCCCCAGGCCGGGGTCTCGAGAGCGGAGCGGGATTGGTTGCGCGAGAAGTACCCCCGGTGGGAGGAGCAGTTCGGCCCGATCTGGGACGAGATCATCCGCAACGTCAACCAGGGCCGCGCCGAGCGGACGCTGCCCGTCGACCTGCCGTGGCTCTGCAACCTCTGTCAACTGCCGATCGGGACGGCGACCGGTCCGCACGACGCGGGGCGCCCGGTGCGCAGCTACCCGTTGAACCACAACGGCCGCACCTATCACTTCTGCTCCCGACCCTGCCGCCGGATCTGGTGGGAGGACAAGGACATGCTGCATCACCGAACCGTGGTCGACCGGCTCGTCGCCGGTGAGATCCAGCCGCCGACCCTGCCCGGGATTCTCGACTACATGGGCCTGACGCCGGAGGTCGCGGGCCGCGACGCCTACCGCTACCGCTGGGCGGAGGAGTACCGAGACGCGACGGCCGGCGGACGGGCGCGGTGACCGAGCCAGAGGAGGCCGGCGCCGTGAACCCGATGCCGCTGAACGCGAGATTCGGGGGCGACTTCGTCACCCGGCTCACGATGGTGCTCCCCACCGACACGATGCGCGAGGTGGCGAAGAAGGTGGCGGATCCGGTGGTCGGCAGGCGGGTCCCGGATCGGGAGTCGGAGATGGCGGTCCGTCATCGCGGCAGGGTGCTGCCGGCCGAGATGACGGTTGCCGAGGCGGCGATCAAGCCATTCCAGAGCATCATCGTCGACTGGGTCTCGAACGGGCGATGAACGACGGGGTGGGGCCGGTGTTCCGGATGGGCGCCGAGATCGACGCCATGGTCGCGGCCATCCAAGAGGACAATCCCGGCCACGAGATCGAGATCACCGATCGGGGGGCCTACGTGCGCGTCCAGGGGAAAGACCGGCTCCGCCTGACCAGGGAGAGCATCGAACGCAACCTGGGCCGCCCCTTCCAGATGCGCGAGCTGGAGTCGCTGCTGTCGGCGTTCTCCGGCCGCATCTCGACCGC
>JBAPVZ010000273.1:0-2919 GCA_049283435.1 Candidatus Dormiibacterota bacterium | reverse complement strand
GGCCTCTCGGTCGTGAACATCGGCAGCGGCGTCGGTGCCGGCGCGGCTGCCGTGTTGATCGCAAATCGGTGTGGCGCGTTGCGCCGCGGTCGCGACGCAGGGCGGCCGGCGGTCAGCGCCGACGCCGATCGCGAGGCCTGATCACGCCGCACGCGACGAGCACGGCGACGACGATCGCCGCCAGCAACAGGAGCATGAGCGCCAGCAGGCTGAACAGGAAGAGGAAGCGGCTCACCGCCTCGCCGCCCGGGACGCCCGCGTAGAGCACGGCGAGCACCGCGACGACGCAGAGGACACCGACGAAGAGCCCGGGAAACCCGCGGCGCTTGCGGCCCCAGAAGAAGAGCCAGAGCCGCCCCGGGCGCTTGCGACGAGCCGGTGGCCGAGGTGGCGCGCTCATTCCGGGTGGTTCATTCCGGGTGGTCCCCGCTGGCGGGGTTCACGCGATGCGCTCCAGCAGCTCGCCGAGACGAGCGATCGCGGGAATCCCTGGCGGCGCCGCCGCGCGGGACAGTCCCTGGCAGAGCACCGCACGCATGCCGATGCGGCGGGGCCCCTCCACGTCCTCGCCCGGCTGGTCGCCGACGAACAGGGCGTCCTCCGGGGCGACGTCGAGCGCGGCCAGCGCGGCCTCGTACAGCTGCCGCGCCGGCTTGCGCCGGCCGATCTCCGAGGACAGCGCGATCGCGTCCATCCGCTGCGCGACGCCGACCGTGGCCAGCTGCCGTCGCACCATCTCCGGGGGGAACGGCGCGTTCGAGCACAGCGCGGTGCGGATCCCGCGCGAGCGCAGCCCGTCGAGCGTCGTCAGTGCATCGGGCGCGAGTCTCGCCGCGGCGTCCCAGCAGCCCTGCTCCCGATCGAGGATCGCGTAGAGCGTCGGCGCCGGCAGCTCGAACCCGGCCCGTCGCCAGCCGCGGGCGAAATGTGCCAGATAGTCGACCTCCGCAAGGCTCGCGAGCGCCGGCAGCTCGGCGTCGATCGGTCCGAGGATGCCGTCGACGATCGTCGCCGCACTCGGCGGATCGTCGCCGAGCCAGGGCCGCACCTCCTCCATTGCGCGCAGCAGCGCCGGACGGGGATTCTGCCAGGTCGCGAGCGTCAGACCGTAGTCGAGGACGACCGCGCGCGGAGGTGGCGACCAGAGGTCGCTCGGAGAGACGAAGGCGGTGCTGCGCTGGAGCTCTTCCGTGGGAACCTCTCGTCGTGGCGGCGCGCCCGAGGGGGTGCGCACGGCCCCTCAGGCTACGCTCCCGAATCGCGCCCCCTATCCTGAGAAGCAATGTCGGAGCCCAGGCTCACGCACGTCGACGAACGGGGAGCGGCCCGGATGATCGACGTCGGCGAGAAGGACGTGACGCGCCGGCGCGCGGTCGCCGAGTGCCGGGTCCGGATGTCACCGGCGACGCTGGCGGCGGTGCGCGAGAACTCCCTGCGCAAGGGAGACGCGCTGCAGGTCGCGCGCGTCGCGGCGATCATGGCGGCCAAGCGCACGCCGGAATTGATCCCGTTGTGCCATCCGCTGCCGATCTCCGGCGTCGACGTCGACTTCGAGCTCGAGGAAACGGCGATCCGGGTCCAGGCCGAGGTGCGCGTGACCGGCCGCACGGGGGTCGAGATCGAGGCCCTGACCGCCGCGTCGGTCGCCGGCCTCACGCTGATCGACATGGTGAAGGCGGTCGAGCGGGGGGTCGTCATCGAGCACGTGCGGCTGCTGCACAAGTCGGGCGGCCGTTCCGGCAACTGGGAGCCGGAACCGTGAGCGATGCCGAGCGGACCGCACCGACCGCACGCGTGCTCACGCTGAGCGACCGGGCGTCGGCGGGGACGATGGCGGACGAGTCAGGACCGGCCGTGCGGGAGCGGCTCGCCGGCGCCGGGTTCGACGTCGGACCGGTCGAGGTGCTCCCCGACGATGCGGCGCAGTTGCAGGCGATTCTCGGCGCCGTCGCCGGCGAGGTCGATCTCGTCGTGACGACCGGCGGCACCGGCCTCACGCCCCGCGACATCACGCCGCAGGCCGTGCGTCCGCTGCTCGACTACGAGATCCCCGGGTTCGGAGAGCTGATGCGCCGGAAGGGCCTGGAGAAGACGCCGATGTCGTCGGTCTCACGTTCCCTTGGCGGCGTCCGGGGCACCTGCCTCGTGCTTTGCGTGCCGGGCAGCCTGAAGGGGGCCGTCGAGTCGCTCGACGCGGTGCTCGGCGTCCTCCCCCATGCGATCGGGCAGCTGCACGGACGCACCGGCCACCCCTGAGCCATCCACCCGGCAGCGGGGCGCGGCAGCCCGCACCCGGGCCCGCAGGATGGGAGCCGCTGCCTACGCGTCCACGATGCCGATCGCGAAGCCGTCGTATCCCTTCTCGCCGACCGTCTGCACGACGGTCGCGGTGACCCGGGGCTCGGCGGCGAGCGCGTCGGTGAAGCGCCGCACGCCCTGCACGTCCGGGTCGGCGGCGCCGGCGTCGACGACCCGACCCCGGCGCACCACGTTGTCGGCGATGAGCAGGGTGCCCGGGCGCGAGAGTCGGAGCGCCCCGGACAGGTAGTCGGGGTAGCCGCTCTTGTCGGCATCGACGAAGATGAGGTCGAACGGTCCCTCGCCGGCGGCCACCATCGCGTCGAGCGACGTCATCGCCGGCCCCTGGCGCACCTCGGCCACGGCCTCGAGGCCGGCGGCGGCGACGTTCTCCCGCGCGACGGCGGCGTGGTGCGCATCGAGCTCGAGCGTGACCAGATGCCCGTCCGGCGGCAACGCGCGGCCGAGCCAGATCGTGCTGTAGCCGCCGAGTGTCCCGATCTCCAGGATCGAGCGCGCCGCGGCAGTCCGAGCGAGCAACCAGAGCAGCCGCCCCTGGCTCGGCGAGACCTGGATCGCCGGCAGTCCTGCCTCCGCGCTGCGCCGGAGCGAGCCTTCGAG
>JBAPVZ010000272.1:0-10866 GCA_049283435.1 Candidatus Dormiibacterota bacterium | reverse complement strand
GTCGTAGAGCGTGCACTTCGCCCGCGGCATCGCCAGGCCATGGTCGGCGCTGAAGACGACGAGCGTGTCGTCAGCCAGGCCGGACCGCTCCAGCGCGGCGAGGATGCGTCCGATCGCTGCGTCGACGACGCCGATCGCCCCCTGCAGCGCCGCCAGCTCTCCTTCGGCCTCCGCTGTCTGCGGCAGGTAGGGCGGCACCCACACGCCCTGGGTTCGGTCCGGTTCGACGCCCGCGTAGTCATAGGGCCGGTGGGGCTCGAAGAAGTTGACCTCCAGATAGCGAGGACCCGACCCATCCCGCTCGCTCAGTGCCCGCTCGCTCAGTGCCCGCTCGAACGCCTCGGCGACCGCGGGTGCCGAAGCCGCACCGGTTCCGCCGCCATGGCCGGTTCCGGACGCGTGCACCCGATCAAAGCCGAGACGCTCGACCTGGGGGGAGACGTGCTGGAGTCCGAACAGGTGCGTCTCGTAACCGTGGCCGGCGAGGATGGCGGGAGTGGCTTGCTCGGTCGGGCCGAGATCCCAGTCGAACCCGGCGTGCGCGAGGCCCATGACACCGTTGCTGTGCGGGTAGCGGCCGGTCGTCAGGCCGGCTCGGCTCGGACTGCACTGCGGCGCTGCGCAGAATGCTCGCTCGAAGCGGGCACCTTCCGCGGCCAGGCGGTCGAGGTGGGGCGAGCGGACCGTGGTGATGCCGTAGCAGCCCAGGTGTCGCCCCAGGTCGTGGCAGGTGATGGTCAGGACATGCGGGCGGGCGCTGGTTGGCATGCTGCGATCCTCGCACCGTGGTGCGACGCCGCGCCGCCCCTCAGGACGGCGCTCGCACCCGGTACTGATCGCAGATCGGCGACTGCGCCTCGGTGTGGTAGTTCCAGCGATGGCACCAGCGGAGGCCGTCGAAGTGCCGGCAGGCGCCGCAGGTCACGTTCGGATTCGAACGCTCCAGCTTCTTCATCTGATGGTCCCGCCGCTCGCCCGGAAACCCGTCGCTGCGCTCGCGCATGTCACCTCGATCATGCGCTCGTTGGTCGGCCGGCGCGGCACGCGAGGTGCGGCGAGTCCAGGTACGCTCCGGGCGTGCCCCGAAGACGAGGCGACGTGCCGGGGACCGCGGACCACGCGGCGCACCGAGCCTGGCCGTGATGCCGGAGCCGGGATTGCGACGCGTGTGGCGACCGCCGTTTCCGCTCGACGTCCGTCTCACACTGTCGGACCTGCGACACGGTCCCCTCGACCCCTGCCATCGGCTCGACGGCGCCGGCGGCGTCTGGCGCTGCAGCCTGCTGCCGTCGGGTGCGGTGAGCTACCGGGTCGCACAGCCCAGCCCGACCCAGGTGACGGTCGACGCGTGGGGTGCGGGCGCGGCGGAGCTCGTGGACGGCCTACCCGACCTGCTCGGTGCGCACGATCGTCCCGAGACGTTCGCGCCCGAGCAACCGGAGCTCGCCGAGGCGCACCGACGCCGGATCGGCTTTCGGGTGCCGCGCACGGGCCGCGTGCTGGAGGCGCTGGTCCCGGCGATCGTCGAGCAGCGCGTCATCGGCATCGACGCCCACGCTTCCTGGCGCTGGCTCGTCTCCCGCCACGGCGCGCCCGCGCCGGGGCCGGCGCCGAGCGGTATGCGCCTGCCGCCGACGCCGGAGGCGTGGATGGCGATCCCCTCCTGGGATTGGCACCACGCGGGGGTCGACGTCCATCGCCGTCGAGCCGCTCAGGCGGCGGCGGCCGCGGCCGGCGCCCTGGAACGGAGCGCGGCGCAGACACCCGTCGACCTGGCTTCCGTCTACCGGCGGCTGCGCTCGCTGCCCGGCATCGGCGTGTGGACCGCGGCCCAGGTCGGGCACCGGGCGCTCGGCGATGCCGACGCGCTGCCGCTCGGGGACTACCACCTGACCGACCTCGTCGGGTTCGGGCTGCTCGGGCACCCGCTCACGGAGGAGGAGGTGGAGGCGTACTGCGAGCGCTGGCGCCCACACCGATACCGCGCGATCCGCCTCCTGGAGCTGGCGCCGTTCCCGCGGCGACCGCGGCGCGCGCCCCGGCGCCCGCTCCACAGCTGGCGCCGGCGCTAGCCGTCAGAGTGCCGCGGTCGGGCACAATCTCTCGGCGCGCCTCTCAACACCCTGCGATGCAAGTGGAGACTGAAGCCATGGCCGACGAGTACCGCTACAACCGCCTCACCTGGCCGGAGATGAACGACGCGATCGCCCAGCAGCGCGTCGTCCTGCTGCCGACCGGCTCGACCGAGCAGCACGGGCCGCATCTGCCGCTCGACACGGACGTCTTCCTCGCCGAATCGGTGTGCCTCGAGGTCGGGCACCGCCTTGCCGATCGGGTGCTCGTCCTGCCGCCGATCTCCTACGGGTTGAACCAGCACCACATCGACTTCCCGGGCACGATCCACATCGAGCCGGACACGTTCATCGCGTTCTGCCTCGACATCGTGAAGAGCGTCGCCTACCACGGCTTCACGAAGATCATCCTCGTCAACGGCCACGGCTCGAACACGCCCCTGATCGACCTCGTCGCGCGCAAGGCGGTGCTGCAGACGAGGTCTCTGTGCGCCGCCGTCAACTACCTGTCGCTCGCGAGCGCTGCGTTCGAAGCCGTCCGCGAGACCGAGGTGCTGGCGCACGCCGACGAGATGGAGACGTCGCTCTACCTCCACCTGGCGGGCGAGCGCGTGCAGATGCAGAAGGCGGTCGCCGGCGACGACCATCGCGGCCGTTACCTGTCGTCGGACAGCACGACGAACGTGCGCTTCAACGACTACTGGGGTCGGTGGACGAAGACGGGGGTCCACGGCGACCCGCGCCCGGCGACGAAGGAGAAGGGTGAGGTGATCTTCGAGGCCGCCGTGAGCGGGCTCGCGGGGTTGGCCGACGAGTGGCGCGCCTGGCCACTGCCGGAGCGGTCGGACCAGCATCGGCTCCCCGTCCAGTCCGAGGTGCGGTGGTGAGGATTCGGGAGGTCCGAGCCGCCGGCCTCCGGGGCGCGACCCCGAAGGGCGGCTGGGCGAACGAGCTGCGGCCGGACGACGTCGTCCACACGCTCGTCGTCGTCGAGACCGACGAGGGGCTCCGCGGCCTCGGCAGCGTCTACACGAGCGAGAGCCTGGTGCAGGCTGCGCTCGAGGTCCTTCGTCCGCTGTACCTCGGCGAGACGGCCCTGGAGCCGGAGCGGGTGAGCGAGAAGCTGCACCAGAACACGTTCTGGCAGGGCCGGGGGGGCGCGATCACGCACGCGATCAGCGGCATCGACGTGGCGCTCTGGGATCTCCTCGGCCAGGTGACGGGCCAGCCGGTCGGGCGGCTGCTCGGCGGCCGCTACCGCGAGCGGGTGCGGCCCTACGCGTCGATCCTGATGGACGAGCCGGGCCCGATGTGCGAGTACCTGAGGCGCCTGCGCGCCGAGGGGTTCCGCGCGTTCAAGATCGGCTGGGGACCCTTCGGCCGCGTCGACGGCGCGACGGACGAGCGCATCGTCCGCGCCGCCCGCGAGGCGATCGGCGACGCCTGCCTGCTCATGGTCGACCCGGGCGGCAGCGACGCGCACTGGCAGGGCGACTACAAGTGGGCGCTGCGCACGGCAAGGATGCTCGACGCGTACGAGGTCGCCTGGTTCGAGGAGCCACTCCGCCCGGATGCGCTGGAGGACTTCTGCGCCCTGCGTCGCGCCGCACCGGTGCCGATCGCCGGGGGCGAGGTGTTGACGCGGCGGCAGGCGTTCACGCCCTTCCTGCGTGCGGGCGCGTTCGACATCGTCCAGCCGGACACGACGAAGGTCGGCGGCCTCAGTGAGCAGCGCCGCATCGGCTGGCTCGCGCAGGAGATGGGCGTCCGGCTCATCCCCCACGGCTGGAACACCGCAGTCGGGCTGGCGGCGGACCTCCAGCTGGCGTCCGCGCTCCCCGACACCGACCTCGTCGAGTACAAGACCGGCTCGCCCTACATCGACGACGTGGTCGCGCAGCCCTGGATCCTGGACGATGAGGGGTTCCTCGCGATTCCCGACCGTCCGGGGCTCGGCGTCCGGCTCGACGGCGACGCTGTGCGTCGGTACGCGCCGGACTTCTGAGGTCGCCCGTGCACCGAGTCGCGCGACCCGCTCATCGCAGGGTCGCGCGGACGCGTCACGAGACGCCCCACCGCCCGTCCGCTTTGGCCGCTTCCACCTGGGCACGGCCCGACGGTCGCATGCGCCCCTCGGTGATCAGGCGCTCGGCAATTGCCTTGTTGCGCGCCGACCAGGCCGATCGCGGCCGCCTCGGCTGATAGCGAAGCACGTAGTGAGCGTCGTCCCACCGCTGCAGCTTGGAGTCGATCCAGCCGAAGCACATCGCGACCACGAGCGCCTCGGAGAACTGGATGGAGGCGATCCCGCTCCCCTTCTTCGCGAACTTGACCCACAATCCGGTCGCATCGCCATGGTGGGCATCGAGCCACGCCGCGAACGCCTGCTCGGTCGCGAAGGCCACGATCGGCCAGCCGTCGGCGTCGTGGCGCTGGGCTGCTTCGGCGCCCGGCTCGGGATCGGTCATGACCCTGGCACCGACCGGGCCTGCTCGAGGACCGGGGAAGGGGGCCAGGGCTGGAGCGTCGGAACCAAGTCGCCGCCGTCCCCGCCGGTGCACGACAGGCGCAGGTGACATCCCATAAGCTGTCGGTTATATTAGGCGGAACATGGCATTGACCGCAACCGGCCGGATCGATCATGACGAGCGGGGGCTCGACGACTATCTGGACGGCAGGCCCATCCCCGATTGGACCGACCGGTTGGCGGACCTGCAACCGAGCTACGCGTGAGCGGCATCCGGGTCCGCCCCGAGGGCGAATGCGCGCCGAGCGACCGCCGGCATCCCCGAGCGGCGCGATGGTGCCACGCTGCGCCCAGAGGTCGTGCGCAGTAGGTTTCGGCGGTGGACGGTACGAGCCGGCGCTCCCTGCTGCGACGCGGTTTCGCGCTCGAGTACGCGACGCTCGGCTGGAACCTCGCCGGCATCGTCGTGCTCGGGTTCGCCGCCTGGTCGAGCCGCTCCGTCGCGCTAATCGGATTCGGACTCGATTCGTTGCTCGAGATCGGCGCGTCGGTCGTCGTCGTCTGGGAGCTGTCCGGCAGCGGCGAGGCGAGGCGGCGGCGGGCGCTCCGGCTGATCGGCGGCGCGTTCGGGTTGCTCGCGGTCTACCTCCTCGTCCAGGCCACGATCGTCGTCCTGACGCGCCACCACCCACAGCCGAGTCCGCTCGGGGTCGCGTGGACGGCGGTCACCGCGGCGATCATGTTCGCGCTCGCGCTCGGCAAGGTCAGATGTGGACGCGCCCTCGACAACCCGGTGCTGCGCACCGAAGGCAAGGTGACGCTCGTCGACGGCGGGCTCGCGGTAGCGGTCCTGCTCGGGCTGCTGCTCGACTGGTTCGCCGGCTGGTGGTGGGCGGACCCGCTCGTCGGCTACCTGCTCGCCGGGTATGCGCTCGTCGAGGTGCGTTCGGTGTTCTTCGGCGGCGACTGACGCCACCGCGCCGGGCGCCCGTCGCCGAAGGTGAGGACGTTCGGCGCCGGCGCCGTGCGCGTCAGCCGGCCGTCGGTCGCCGCGCACAGAGCACCGACCAGCACCCTCACCCGTAACGGGCGGCTGCTCGCCTCACGGCCATCCCCAGACCGGGCATTCCCTCACTTGCACTTCGCCAGCGCTTGCTCGAACTCCTTTCGAGATTGGTCGCCGCCCTGACTCTTCCAGGACGAGATGAGCTCCGACAGTGACGAGAGCGGCTGTCTGCCGACGAGAATGTCGTTGTGCGCGTTCGTGATCAACTCCTGCAGGTTCGTCCCCTGGGCAACGTCCGTCGGTGAGTAGAGGCCCAGGGTGGGATCCGCCACCCCTTTCTGTACCATCTGCTCCTCGACCTTCTGAGCGAGGACTGCTTGCGTCGGGAATCCGGGATAGTAGAAGTTGATCTCCGCCGGTTGGCACATGTAGTTGAGACCGCTGCTCAGTCCCGTGAGCGACGTGTCCGACACGGGGACCGGCGCCCCATTCTGCATCTGGTACATCAGGCCGTCGACGCCGTACTCGAGAAACGTGTATTCCTCGCTGCCGAAGGGTGGCGTCCACCAGTCGAGGACACGGAGCAGCTCTCGAATCCTGGACTCGCTTTTGATCGAGCTCGGGATTGCGTAGAAGCCATAGGCTCCTGAATTGAGATACGGAGCCCAGCTCCCGCCATCATGCCCGGGAAGGACGAGTGGAGTCAGATTCGAGCTCGCGTCTGACTGCTTCGTCTTGTTGATGAGCCCCGCCTGTCCCATCACCGCAGTAACCGCCGACAGCTGGTAACCAACGTGACCGCTCTCGATCAGCGGGTAGTCCTGGTTATAGGTGTTGGTGAGTACGTCGGGATGGTAGGCGCCTTGCTTCCAGAGCTGCACCGAAAAGTCGAGCGCAGCCCGGTATTCCTCCGTTTCGATGTTCTTGGTCAGCGTCCCGTCTTTGTTCAGTCGCCAGTTGTTGGGGACCCGGAACACGTAGTTCAACGTGTTGACATCCATCTCCCCGAAGACCCAGGTGTCCTTCTTCCCGTTGCCGTTCGGATCGCCGTTGGCGAAGGCAACGAACATCTTCTTGATGTCGGCCGCATTCTTGGGATTGTCGACGCCCAACTTCTCCGCCCAGTCCTTGCGGTAGACCGGTATGTCGTCGACGACCGGGACGGGATAGGGCGGCCCGAAGATCTTTCCCTCGAAGGCGGCGTCCCTCCAGGAGAGATCAGGCAGTTGCCGGAGGTTCGGGTACTCCTTCAGCGCATTGCCCGTCAGGAACGGAGTCAGATCGTGGAACGCTCCCTCGTCGACGAACTTCTCGAAAGCGCCGCCCGTGTAAGGACCGTTCGGCGCAAAGTTGACGTACGTGATGTCCGGGAAGCTGCCGCTGGCGGCGAGTGCGCTGAGCTTGGCCGGGTAATCGACGGCATCGGCGAGAACCGGGCTCCAGCTCGCACCCAGTTGCCGGTTCAACTGTTGCCACCATTGGTTCTGCGGCAGCTGCGGCGGCGGGGCGTTCCAGAGGATCTCGAAGGCCGTCACGGTGCCGCCCTTGGCCGGCGGATCGCCCGTCCAGGACTTCCATGGAGTCGGGTACCTGGTCCAGGCGTCGGGCACGTTCGGCACTTTCGATTTGATCTGTCCGTCACGAGCGCCCGGAGCTGAGACGGGAAACGCCAGCCCGGACACGCAGGAAGCCACCACCTTCGAGGTCGCTCCCCCTCCGCACGAGGCCAGCAACCCGGTCCCCGCCATGCCGAGCATCCCGCCGAGAAAGGCTCGACGCCCCAATCCTGTCCTCGCCCGCATCCCCGCACCTCCCCTGGTCTCGACCTTGGGGTGTATGCGCCGACCTGCCCGAGGACCGTGCCCAAGTGGTCTGGCCCCGGCCAGAGACCCGGCCACTCAAGTCCTCGCTGACACGATCGAACCGCATCGCCCCCCTGAATCACCCTCCGGACCCCCGCCGTGCCGCAGCGGCAGATCCTGCTGGCGGGAGGGTACTCCGGCGGCGCTGCTCCGCGCACGATCGCCATCCCTGATCGCCGTCTCGCATCGCGCGCTGCGTCGACTGACGGCACCACGCCGGGCCGCTCGCCGATGATGAGGGCGTTCGGCGCGTCGCGGTGCCGTGCGCATCGGGTCGGCAGTGCAGGGAGGGAGCGCGATGACGGTGACGTCCAGTCGGCAGGTGATCCTCGTCGGCGAGGGGCAGATCGAGGTCCGCGAACGTGACCTCGACGCGCTCGCCGGAGACGGCGTGCTCGTGCGTACACATCAGGCGTCGATCTGCGGGACGGACCTGACGTTCTATCGGGGGCGAGCGCCGCAGCCGGGACCGCTCAACGAGGGCGAGCTGGCCGAGACGCGGTATCCGGTCGCGATCGGCCACGAGGGCGGCGGCGAGGTCCTGGCGGTCGGCGCTCAGGTGCGCGATCTGCGGCCGGGCGACTTCGTCATCTCGTGCCACTGGGCCTCGACGATGGCGGACTGCTGGGTCGCGTCGCGTGACTGGCTCCTGCCCAAGCCGGACGGTCTCTCCAAAGACGCGGCCTCGATCGGCGAGCCGACGGCCTGCGCGGTGTACGCCGGCATGGCGTCCGGCGTCGAGCTCGGCGATGTCGTCGCGGTCAGCGGTATGGGCTTCGCGGGTCAGGTGATCGCGTCGACGGTGCGCGCGAAGGGCGCCGGCCGCATCGTCGCGATCGACGTGTCGGACGCGAAGCTGCAGCTCGCGCGCGAGCGGGGCGCCGATCTGACGATCAACGCCGCCCGCGAGGACGTCGTCGCGCGGCTCGTCGAGGAGACGCACGGCGAGGGGGTGGACGTCGCGATCGAGACCTCGGGCGCCGAGGCGTCCTTCAACGGGCTGTCGGCATCCCTCAAGCACGGCGGGATCTTTGGCATCTACAGCTGGCCGACGAGCCCGCTGCGGCTCGCGATCGATCGCTGGCACGACGACGGATTCGACCTCCGCGTGCTCGCGTTGATGCATCGCCGCCACGATCGCGGCTACTGGCTCCCCCGCTCCCTGCAGCCGGTCGCCCAGGGCCTGATCGAGGTCGATTCCCTGATCACCCACCGGTTTCCGCTCGCGGACGCGGCGACCGCGTTCCGGTTGGCGGCGACCGATCCGGCGGCGGTCAAGGTCGCGCTGCAGACCTGAGGCGGCGCCGCCCGCTGAGGCGGCGGCGTCCGCCGAGATGTGGCCGGTCGACGACCGATCCGGCGCGATGGATCAATCGAGCTCGGTCGCCGCGACCCGTGTGCGCGACGACCGGAGCCGGTACACCAGCTGCGCGGAGCCGAACGCCGCCAGCGCGAGCACCGGCAGGAGCGCCAAGCGATAGTTCGCGCCGGTCAGCGACAGGATTCCGCCGGCGACGAGCTCGACGACCGCCGCGAAGCCGAAGCCGCCGATGTTGACGAGCCCGGACGCGCTGCCCGACCGGCGGCTCGGGTTGTCGGCGCGGGCGAGCTCGAATCCGAGCAGCGAGTTGGCGCCTCCGATCCCGGTCACGACGAGCAGGCACCCGAGCAGCACCGCCGGCAGCCGACCAGGCCACGCGAGCGCGATCGCCCAGACGATCGTCACGACGAGGGCGGTCGCGGCGAGCAACCCGGATCGCACCGACGGATGCAGGGCGACGAGACGTCCCGACACGATCGAGGCGATCACGAAGACGAGGACGGTGACCGTCAGCATCCAGCTCGCTTCCGGCGTCGAGAACCCCTCGCCCTGGACGAGGAAGGGAACGCCCCACAGCGCGGTGAACGTGATGAAGGGCCCCATCAGCGTGAAGTGGGTCCAGAACGCGAGTCGCGTGCCGCGCCGGGCCCATGCCTCACGCAATGCCGTGCGCACGCGTTCGGGGGCCTCCACGCTTGCGCCCTCCGCCGGTGCCGCGGCTCCGGGCGGGCGGTCGCGAACGAGGAGGAAGAGGAGGACGGCGAACGCGATCGTCGCGATCCCTGACGTGGCAAACGTCCCCGTCCAGCCGAGATGGCGCAGCGCGAAGCTGAGTGGCGCCGTCGTCAGCAGCTGGCCGAGGCCGCCCGCCATCCCGGTGAGCATGGCCATCATCCCGTAGCGAGCAGCCGGGAACCAGGAGTGGGCGAGGCGCAGCGCGTTGAGAAAGATGCAGGCGTCGCCCAGTCCGACCAGCCCCCGGCCGAGGAGCCCTGCCGCGAGGCTCGTCGACGAACCGAACAGCAGCTCGCCGGCGCCCATCAACGCCATGCCGGCGGCGATCACGGCCCGCGGCCCGAGTCGGTCGGCAAGGACTCCGGCGGGGACCTGCATCGCGAGATAGACGAGCAGTTGCAGGACGGAGAAGGCGGCGAGCTCCGGGGCCTGGACGCCAAACCGTGCCTGCGCGTCGAGCGAGGCGACGCCGAGGCTCATGCGGTGGAACAGGGCGACGAAGTACGCGAGACTGCCCAGCCCCCAGATGAGCCAGGCGACGCCGGCGCCCCGCCGCTCCGTCATGTGGGCCACCTCGCGACGGGGCCGGGAAGCGTCGCCTGGGGTGGACGCACGACCTCGGCCCAAGCGCTGTCGAGCGCTCGGCCGGCGTTGGCTCGCGGTGCGCTGTGAGCCAATAGATACCAATTGTATCTATCTTTGATCGATTGCGACGGCGGCCGAGGCTCTGGCCGATCCCGCCGGGAATGCGTCGGGCCCCGGTACGGTATCCGTAGCAAGTATGCCGACCGGGTCCATCAGAACCGACACCGCCGAACCCGGCGTCTGCCCCTACTTCCATGCGGCGATCGAGCTGATCGGCATGCGCTGGAACGGGCTCATCCTGCAGCTCCTCGCCGAGCGGCCCCTGCGCTACGCCGACGTGAAGGCGCACATTCGTGAGGTGAGCCCGACCATGCTGTCCCAGCGGTTGCGAGAGCTGGAGGCGGCGAGACTCCTGGTGCGCGAGGTGGAGCCGGGGCCGCCGGTCCACGTGCGTTACCGGCTGACCGAGGCGGGCGATGCGCTGCAGCCGATTCTGCGGGCGATCACGGCCTGGGGTCACGACTGGCTTCCCGCTACGGGCGCCGCTCAGCCCGACGTCCACCGATGACCGACCGCACAGGGGAAACAACGACGAGCGCGGTGACCCCGACCGACCGAAACCTGGCGCCACCTCCGTTCGAGATCGGGATCTACCACTTCGGCGAGATCACGCCCGACCCGGAGACCGGCGTCTCGCCACCGGCCGCCGACCGGCTCCGCGACTATGTCGAACAGGCCGAGGTGGCCGACCAGGTCGGGCTCGACGTGTTCGCCGTGGGGGAGCACCACCGGCCCGACTTCTCCGTCTCCGCACCGGC
>JBAPVZ010000271.1:0-2874 GCA_049283435.1 Candidatus Dormiibacterota bacterium | reverse complement strand
CTGCAGCGGCTTGACGGTCGTCGTCTCGATGGCGCTGATGCTGGCCGCCAGCTTCGGATTCATCCGGGCGCTGGCTCCGGTCGCGATCGGCGTCGGCGTCATGCTCGTCGCCGGTCTGACGCTGCTGCCGGCCTTGATGCGGGTCTTCGGGCGCGCGCTGCTCTGGCCGACCCGGCCCCAAGCCGGGTCCTCCCAGACCGCGACGCGCGGTGCCTGGCGCCACGTCGGCAACGTCGTCACCGGCCACCCGATCCTCACCGCCGGCATCGTCGCCGTCATCCTGATCCCGCTCGCGGCCGTCGGCTTCACGTCAGGTGTCTCCTTCAACTCCATCGCCTCCTTCCCCGCCGGCAGCGAGACGATCCTCGGCGACAACGCGCTCACCACCCACTTCGCCGGCAACGGCTCGACGATCACGCTCGTCCTGCAGGGGAAGACGGATCGAACCGCGGTGCGCGAGGCCGTGCGGCGGACCCCGGGCGTCGTCTCGATCTCCGCGCCGAGGACCTCGGGGGACGTCACCCAGTGGACGGTCGCGATGCGCGGTAGCTCGGAGAGCACGCAGGCCTCGAACGCGGTGACGGCGATCGAGAACGCCGCCCGGCGCGCCGATCCGCAGGCGACGGTGCTCTCCAGCGGCGACGCGACCAACACGCGCGACACCGAGGCGGTGCTGGACCACGACCTGCTCCTCGTGATCGTGCTGATCGGGGCCACCGTCCTCGTCCTGCTCGCGATCCTGCTTCGGAGCGTCGTCCAGCCGCTCTACCTGGTCGCCACGACGGCGCTTTCGACGGCCGCCTCCATCGGCATCGTCGCCCTCGTCTACCGGGCGCTCGACGTGCCCGTCTTCTGGACGGTGCCGATCTTCGCCCTCGTCTTCCTGGTGTCACTCGGGCAGGACTTCAACATCCTGCTCGTCTCCCGGATCAAGCACGAGGTGCAGGGGCACGGACGCAAGGAGGGCATCGCCAGGGCCGTCGGCGCGACCGGCGGCGTCATCTCGTCCTGCGGCCTGGTCATGGTCGTCTCGTTCGCGACCCTGATCCACCTCCAGTTCTATCTCATCCAGCAGGTCGGGGCGACGGTCGTCATCGGCCTCCTGCTCGACACGTTCGTCGTGCGGCCGATCCTGGTGCCCGCGCTCGCCACGCTGTTCTGGCGCCGTCGCGGACAGGGCGATCTGCCGGTCTCGCAGGTCGCCTGAGGTTGCGCGGCCACGAGCTGGGCCGGCTCCTCCATGCCGCCGGCCGCCGTCCTGGTCCGCTCGCCGGCGGCCTCTCCCGCGGTCCCTATGCTGGGGCCACGGAGATGCGCTTTCTGAGCCGGCCGTACGAGGGGGACGAGTTGGATCGGATCCCGCGTCCGGTGCGGGCGCTCGTCGGCGCGGGACTCACGATCTGGCTCGGCGCCGACGCCATCCAGCGCTTTCCGCTCCAATCACCGGCGGTCCGTGCACTCAACCTCGCGGTGACCGTGATCGTGCTGGGCGCGATCTGCTTCACCTGGATCGTCCCGACCCCCAGGTGGCCGCGCCGGCGCCTCGCCGTCAACGGCCTGGTCGCTGCCGGCGCCGTCGTCTCGCTCGTGGTCGAGGGCGGGAACAACGCGGGCGAGGTGGGCGCCTACGTCGCCGTCATCATGGCCTCGGCCTCGGGGATCTTCGGGCTGCCCATCGCCGCCCTCACCGCCGCCGCCTACTTCGTGCACACCGCGACCACCCTGCACGGCGTTGCCCTCAGCGTCCAGGTCCTGGTCCTGGGCGGCGCCGCGGCCGGAATGGCCGTCGCCTACTTCGGACCCGTGTGGTCGCGCTATGTCTGGACGATGCGCACCGAGGCGGCGGCCACCGGCGAGCGTGAGCGCATCTCGCGCGAGATGCACGACGTGCTCGCCCACACGCTCTCCGGGCTCACCGTCAAGCTCGAGGCGACCCGCCTGCTGGCGGAGCAGCGTCCCGGCGATCCGGCCATCGCGGCCTCCCTCGACAGCGCGCATCAGCTCGCCAGGGAGGGACTCCTGGAGGCACGCCGCGCCGTGTCGACGCTGCGCGGCGACGTGCCTGGTCCGGCCCAGCTGGAGCGGCTGCTGCACGACTTCGAGGTGGAGAGCGGCATTCGCTGCCGCCTCGACGTCGAGGGCAGGCCGGTCGAGCTCAAGCCCGACGCCCAGCTCGCGCTCTACCGCACCGCCCAGGAGGCGCTGACCAACATCCGCAAGCATGCCGACGCGACGTCGGTCGTCGTCCGCCTGGCCTGGAGCCGCCGCTCGGCCGAGCTGACGGTCGAGGACCAGGGCACGCCGAAGGCGTCCCTCGCTCCGGGAGGCTACGGGCTCACCGGCATCCGCGAGCGCGCGGCGCTGCTCGGCGGCACGCTCGAGGCGGGCCCGACGGCGGAGGGATTCCGGGTCCGGCTGCAGGTGCCGGCGTGACGACCGTCGTCGTCGCCGACGACCAGACCGTCGTCCGCGAGGGCTTGACGATGATGCTCGGACTGCTGCCCGGCATCGACGTCGTCGGCGCCGCCGGCGATGGCGAGGAGGCCGTCCTGCTCACCGCCGAGCTGGCGCCGGACATCGTGCTCATGGACCTGCGGATGCCCGTCCTCGATGGGGTCGAGGCGACACGACGCATTCAGGCGGAGCACCCGGCGACCCGGGTCATCGTGCTCACGACCTTCGACGACGACCGGTCGATCCTGGGCGCGATCCAGGCCGGCGCCCGAGGGTATCTGACGAAGGACGCCGGCGCGCGCGAGATCCAGGACGCGATCGAGACGGTGATGCAGGGCGGCGCCCTGCTCGAGCCGCGAGTGCAGGCGCGACTGCTCTCGGCGCTGGCGGGCGGCGGGCGCGACGCGATCGAGGCCGAGG
>JBAPVZ010000270.1:0-1600 GCA_049283435.1 Candidatus Dormiibacterota bacterium | reverse complement strand
TCGGACTCCTCCTTGAGCCGGGCAACGATGTCGACGGCGTCGCCGCTCACGACGGTCGCGTTCGGCCAGTCGAGGGGTTCTTTCAGCGTACTCGACAGCACGGTTGCGGGCAGGTTCCTCATCCGGGTGACCCATCCGTCAAACATGTCGGACCCCTCGGCGCTCGAGGCCAGCATCTGGGCGTGAGCCCGATAGGTGGTGGCCCCGAAGACCATCCGCTGCTTCTTGTCGTACAAGGCGAGGCGGTGCTCGAGCAGCTCGGGGCCCTGCTTGCCCCAGTAGCCGCCCCAGTTGCCGCTGTGGGCGCCGTAGCCGTCGAGGCTGGTAAAGACGTCGAAAGTGTACGTAGCAGTCACGATGTTCTTCTCGACTTCGTTGATCGGGTGTGGATGACCACGGCGAAACTGCATCGCCGTTGGACTCCTGGAGTCCGGCCGGGATGCGGGCCCCATCGCCCGCGTCTGTCCATGACGTCGAAGCACCACTCCGGGAATCGACATCGCCGTGAAGATTTCTCCTCCCCAGACGATGCGCCGGCGGCCGGGCATTGGCTGATCCGGTCAGTGAGCGCGAGCGTGTACGGCTGCGCGATCAGAAGTCCTGGGCGCGCAGGTCGACGTGGCCGTTCGCCGTGAGCCAGCGAAGCGACTCATGGAGGGCGTCGAGTGAGCTGTACCGCGGCCGGTACCCGATCACGTCGCAGGCCCGGTCGATGCTCGCGGCGATGCTGCGGGCAACGTGCTCGCGGCTCATCCCGGCATGTTCGGCGCCGACGCGTCGCTCGTACTCAGCCCAGTCGACGAGATCGATCACCGGTTCGCGGCCGAACCAGCCGGCCACGCCGGCGGCCAGTCCACGCAGCGTCATCGCCTGCTCGGATACGACGTGGAAGCTCGATCCGATGGCGGCCGGTCGGGTCAGCGCCCGCTCGAAGGCCTGCGCGACGTCGTCGGCGTGCACGTGGTGCAGCACGCCGAGCCCGAGGTCCGGCAGGGGCAGCGGTTCGCCGGTCGCCAACCGGCGCCAGACGTCGAGATTCAGGTTGCCGGCCGGCGTGATGGACGGCCACGGACCGCTGATGTGCCCAGGATGCAGCACGATGCTCGGGAGTCCGCCGGCGATCGTCTCGCGATGCAGCAACGCCTCGATCGCCGCCTTGCCGGTTCCGTAGTCACCGTAGGGAGTACGTGGCTCATCCTCGTTGACCGGCACCCGTGCGGCGGGGCCGTGGACCCAGATGGTGCCGCAGTGCACCAGCAACGGCCGGGTCGGTCGCAGCGCATCGACGAGCTGCCGCGCGGACTCGGGGGTGTATCAGAGCATGTCGACGACGGCATCCGCCGCCAGTGCGGCGATCCGCCCGCCGAACACTCCGGCCGCGTCCTCGGCCTCGCGGTCGACGGCGATCCGCTGGACCTCGCGCCACTCCGGTGCGGGCAAGTAGGGGTCGCGTGTGCCCCGGCTGAGCGCCAGGACCTCATGGCCGGCCCGTACCAGGCGCGGGACCAGATAGGTCCCGACATGGCCGGTGGCGCCGATCACGACAATGCGGCTCATCGCGAGAGCGTAGCCGAAGTCACCTCCCCCGGCTCGCTCGGCA
>JBAPVZ010000269.1:0-4218 GCA_049283435.1 Candidatus Dormiibacterota bacterium | reverse complement strand
CGTCCAGGTAATCCGCCGGGTAGACCGAGCTGTCGAGCGTCCCCATCGCGGCGAGCAGCCGCGCGCGTCGTTGCGCACGCTCAGCCTGGCCGGCCGGTGCGCCAAGAAGCTCGTGACGAACCGCCGTCCGGATCAACTCCGCCTCGCTGGTCCCGCGATCCCTCGCTGCGAGCTTCAGCTCCCGGTGCAGTTCATCCGGCAGATAGATCGTCGTCTTGACCACCGTGGCACGTTACCACACGTTATGTATGGCATAATGCCGATGGGCCACGGCCGAGGCGTCACTCCGGATCGTGTCCGGCGGCCCGATCCATGGCCAGAGCGCGCAGCTCAGCGGCCGACCGAAACACGGTCATTCCTGTCATCGTCCGACCCCTGCAACTATTCGGGCGGGCGCGGCCGATAGGTCCCGTATCGGCGCCCCCCGCGGAACTGGTCGGCGACGCGGGCCATGGGCTCGAAGCCGACGCCAAGGGTGCGCAGCTCATGGATCAGGCGCTCCAGGCCGAGCAGGCGGTGTCCACGCCCGATCACCTGCGGATGGCAGGTGACGACGCAGACGCCGTCCTCCCAGTCACGCACCATGTAGCGGACGTCGTCGAGCCAGTTCTCGAAGACGTCGTCCGCCCGGCGCAGCCCGGGCAGCACGGAGGTTCCGCTGCTCATGTACTCGAAGGCGGGATAGTCGTCCAGCGACCAGCTGACGGGGAGCTGGACGAGGCCGCTCTCGCGGCCGAATCGCGCCGGCCCGTCCGCCGGCACCTCGTCCCCGGCGCGGGCGAAGAAGGGCGTGTAGTCGGTCGACATCAGGCTGCTGTCGTAGGCGACGCCGAGCTCGAGCAGTAGCTCGACGGTGTTGGGCGTGTAGTCCCAGCTCGGCGTCCGGTTGCCTCTCGGCGGCCGCCCGACCAGTCTGGTGAGCACGTCGGCGCTGCGCCGGAGCACGTCCCGTTCCTGCTCGCGATCGAGTCGCGAGACCGCCTCGTGCAGGTAGCCGTGGAGGGCGACCTCGTGACCCCGCTCCACGATCTGCCGGCAGGCCTCGGGGTAGGTCTCGACGGTATGGCCGGGGATGAAGAACGTGGCCTCGATGCGCTCGCGCTCGAGCAGGTGCAGCAGTCGCGGAATGACATGGACGCCGAACTCGCCTCGGGAGAGTGGTCCCGGCGAGTGCACGCCCCGCGCGAGCCAGAGGGAGAGGGCATCGAAGTCGAAGGTCAGGCAGACCGTGCCCGCGGCGGGGGCAGCTTCTCGTTCCATGCCCCGATCGTGGCACGCGACAGGGAGCGGCGGCGTCCGGTTCGCCCTCCGCGACCGGTGTGACCGGAGGTACGGCCCACACACGGGGCAGGTGACGCGCGGCGGCGGGTAGGCTCGCCCCGTGTTCGAGAGCGATCGGCGGAGCCACCTCGCATTGTTGGTCGCGGCGCGGGGGCTGGAGGACGTCGAGCTCGTCGGATCAGGCCTCGAGTTCGTCGTCTACCGGGCGCTTGACCCGGTTCGTGGGCCGGTTGCGGTGCGTATCGCGCGACAGCGACATTTCAAGAACGCGAACGACCCCCACGTCGCCTCGCGCGCGCTGCTGGAGCAGGAGTTCTCGCTGACCCGAACGCTGTCGGAGCGCGGGTTCCCGGTCGCCCGGGCACACGAGCTCGTGCTCGGCGATTTCGATCTGCTCACCTCGGAGCTCGTCGAGCCGGACGGATCCGGCTTCTCGCCCGGGGAGGCGGGACGCCGGCTCGCGACGCTGCACGCGCTGGCGCCGCCGCCCGACCTGCCGGTCGCGAACGGCGGCCTGGTCGCGGAGGATCAGGTCCGGCAGCGGCTGATCCGCCGCTGGGGCGAGTTGCAGCGGCGAGTGTCCGACCTGACGGAGCCGCCCCCGGAGGACATGTTGCGGCAGGCCCTCGCGTGCGCGTCACCACGGTCGCGGCCGTCGCTGCTGCACCTGGACGTGCGGGCCGCGAACCTGGCGCGGCGCCACGGCCGCGTCGTCGCCTTCCTCGACTGGTCGAATGCGATGGTGGGGCCGCCGCTCCTCGAGCTCGCCCGCGCGGCCGAGTTCGCGCGCCTGCCCGAGAACGAGCTCGACGCGGCGGCGCTCCGGAGGGGTACGCGGAGGTCGCCGCGCTGCCCGACGACCCCGCCGCGGAGCTCGTCTACCGGCTTGACGCGGCGGTCATGCTTGCGCTCGTCTTCACGGCCGAGGCACCTGATCAGGGGCGCGCGGCGGCGAATGTCGGGCGCGTGCGGGTGCTGCGCGAGCACGTGCATCCGCAGTAACGCGCGGCCCCCGGCATAGATCCGCCTCGGAATGTCCCTTCGAGGCTGCCTGCAGGTGCCACGGCGGCGGCTGTGAGCCTTGTCGAAGGCGCCCAGGTCTGACCCGGCCGTAGCCGTCGCCTTTGGCGGGCATCGGCCCTGCCGTCGCACTGGCGTCGCCTCCGCCGTGCGCTGGCGCTCACCGACCGCGGGTGTGCTGTGCTGGTATCGCGGCTGGAGCGGGCCGGGCCGGCAACTGCCGCCACGCCCACGGTGGTGCAGACTGCGGAAACTCGCCTTGACAAGGCGGTCATGCATGATGGATCATGCATGATCGTGCCAGGGCAGAAGGCCGAGCTCTCGCCGCGTTCCACGATGGTGGAGCACGTCTATGCCGATCTCCGCCAGCGCATCTGGTCCGGGGCCCTGGCGCCGGGCGAGAAGCTCGTCATCGATCGGCTCGCCGGCAGCTTCGGCGTCAGCATCACCCCGGTTCGCGAGGCGCTGCGCCGGCTCCAGCTGGAGGGCCTCGTCACCGACCTGCCCTACCGAGGAACGTACGTCGCCAAAGCGACCGAGGCGGAGCTGCGGGAGCTCTTCGCGGTCCGCGGCGTGCTGGAGGGCTACGCGCTCGCACAGGGCCTCGACGCATTCACGCCGGAGCGGATGAAACGGGTCCGGTCGATGGTCAGCGGCCACCTTCAGGCCGCGGTCGACGCGCATGACGTAGCAGCGTTCCGGACCCGCAACCACGCCTTCCACGAGCAGCTCCTCGGTGCCACCGCGACCGGCAAGCTCCGGAGCATGGTGTTCGACCTGATCCGGAACACGGAGCGTTATCGCCTCCTCCAGATCGAGCTGGATCGCGACTACATCGAGTCGGCCCAGACGCAGCACTGGCGCCTGCTCGAGCTTCTGGAGCAGCGACGGCCGGCGGAGATCGAGTCGCTGTCCCGGATCCATGCGCTGACCTACGTCGACTACCTGGCGCGAGCGGGAGGGCTGGCATGAAGGTCGTCGCGATCGACGTCTTCAAACACTGGGCCAAGTGGTGCAACTGGCTCTTCGTTCGCGTCTCCACCGACGAAGGTCTGCACGGCTGGGGCGAGGGGTCGCTGCACGGAGCGATCGGCTCGGTGGAGACGGCGATCCACGAGCTGTCGCCGATCCTGCTCGGCGAGGATCCGTCCGGACCCGAGCGACACTGGCATCGGCTCTATCACGCCTGGCGATGGCGCGGTGGACCGGTGCAGCAGACCGCGATCGGCGCGCTCGACACGGCGCTGTGGGACCTGGAGGGAAAGCGCCTAGGCGTGCCCGTGTACCGGCTGCTCGGCGGGCCGCTGCAGATGCGGTTTCGCGCCTACGCGAGCCACTGGCTGGACGGTGTCCAAACGCCGGAGGCCGCGCAGGAGGGAGCGCGAGACGCCGTCCGGCGAGGGTTCAGCGGCTTCAAGTGGACGCCGTTCGGCGCCCGGTGGTGGTGCGAGGGCGAGGAGCGCGGCGTCCAGCGGGCGGCGACGCTGATGGAGGCCGCCCGCTCGGCGGTCGGGCCCGACGTCGACATCTTCCTCGAGTGCGGGGAGCACCTGTCGCCGCGCACCGCGATCCGCGCGGCGGAGGTGCTCGGCCCGTTCCACCCCGGCTGGTTGGAGGAGCCGATCCCGTTTGAGAACCCGAAGGCGATGGCGCGCCTGCAGCGTGCGATCGCGGTGCCGATCGCGACCGGGGAGCGGCTCCTCTCGCGTTGGGAGTACCGAGAGCTGCTGGAGGAGGGGGGCTGCCAGGTCGTCCAGCCCGACGTCATGCACGCCGGGGGCATCACCGAGGTCCGCAAGATCGCCGCGATGGCCGACACCGCGCTCGTTTCTGTCGCCCCGCACAACCCTGGCGGTCCCATCTCGATGCTCGCGGCGATGCACCTGATGGCGAGCATTCCGAACGCGCTCGTCCTGG
>JBAPVZ010000268.1:0-2508 GCA_049283435.1 Candidatus Dormiibacterota bacterium | reverse complement strand
CAGGGCGACGAACGTGACGACGGCCTCCAGGCGATCCTCACATTCGAGGATCAGCTCCCCGAGATCGAACGCTCCCTTCGTGAGGCGGCGCTGCACGAAGTCCACCTTGTCCTCCAGGGTCCACGCGTTGCCGACGACGACGAGCGGCCGCGGGGGCAGCCGCTCGAGCAGGCTCTGAAATGCGATGACGAGCGCGCTGACGTCCAGCGGCTCCTCCTGTCCGACCGCCTCCACCTCGCGCGCCGGCGGCGGGAAGCTGCGCTGGTCCTCCTCCTGCCGGGCCATCAGCGCTTCGGCGACCGCCTTCACGTGCCGGTACTCCTGGAGACGACGTCGCACGTCCTCTTCCCAACCGAGCAGCTCGACCTCTTCGGGCTCCGGCTCGTCGCCCGGCAGGAGGCGGATCGACTTCAGCAGCAGCAGGCGTGCCGCCAGCCAGAGGAACTCTGCCATCTCGACCGGGTCGGGTTGGGTGAGCTCGCCGATCGCCTGCAGGTAGGCCTCGGTCACGTCGCCCAATCGCACCTCGAACAGATCGATCTCGTCCCGTTCGGCCAACGCGAGCAGCAGCTCCATCGGTCCCTCGAAGACGGGGACCGTGATCGCGATCCGCGGACGCTGGGAGAGCGGCTCGACGCGGCCGGCGGCGGCGTCACCCGTGGCCTCGGTGGCGGGCCCTGGCGCCTGCTCCATCGGGCAGCAATGATAGCCGGGCGGTCGGGTCCCGGGAGCCGATCGCGATCCGACCCCTGCCGTACCCTTCGCTATTCGTCGACTCCTGCATAGAATTTGCCGGCCTCGGCGCCATGCATGATCGCGGCTCCCGCTCGGAGGGCCATCGCGATGCCGACCGTCTCCGCCAGCTCGGCCGGCGTCGCCCCCGCCTCCTTGGCGGCCTTCGTATGGGCCTCGATGCAGAACGGGCATTGCGTCGTCAGGGCGACGCTGACCGCCATCAACTCTCGATACTTGGCCGGAATCGCCGCGTCGTCGCGGTGCAGGGCGGCGTCGTTGAATGCGGTGAAGGCGGCGAATACCTCGGGCGCGGCAGCCGACAGATCACGCAGGTAACGACGGTCGTGCGGGTCGTAGAAGTGGCTCATTCCATCCTCCTCAGGATCAGCGGGGAGCGCCGGTCGTGCCGGCGCGCGGTCGTCCGCACGATTGTGGGCGCATGTCACCGGCCGGCACCGCCGCGGTGCCTCAGGCGGGAGTCCGGACCGGTTGCCGCGCCGGTGGCCGGTGTCGCGGTCGGGTGGACGCCGCGTGGGCGCCCCCCCTTACCGATCTGGCGGTGCTGCGCGCCGGCCCGGCGAGTGGCTCGGGGGGACGCGCGCTGTCCAGCAGCTCCTCGGCGCGAGCGAGGGCCTTCTCGGTGACGGCGCCGCTCATCATGCGAGCGAGCTCGGGCCCCCGCTCGGCGGCGGTCCGAAGGTCGGTCACCCGCACCGCTGTCCGGCCGGCGGCCTGGATTTTGTCGACGACCAGGTGACGGTCGGCGAACGCGGCGACCTGCGCCAGATGCGTGACGACGAGCACCTGCCGGTGGCGCGCGAGCCGCTGCAGGCGCCGTCCCACCTCGAGCGCGGTCGCGCCGCCGATGCCGGCGTCGACCTCATCGAAGACGAGCGTGGGCGTGCCACTGACTTCCGCCGTCGCCGCTTCGATCGCGAGCATGACCCGCGACAGCTCCCCACCCGAGGCGACCCGCTGCAGCGGCGCCGGGGCCTCACCCGCGTTGGCCGTGAACCAGACCTCGACCGTCTCCGCACCGTCGACGCCGATCTCCTCGCGAGGCACCAGACGCACCTCGAGTCGGGCGTCAGCCAGTCCGAGCCCAGCCAGCTCCGTTCCGACCCCGGCGGCAAAGCGGTCGGCACCCGCGGTCCGTGCCCGGGTCAGCTCGGAAGCCGCAATGCTCAGCTCGTCCGCGGCGCCGAGCTCGTTAGCCGTCGCCGCCGCCAGCTCCTCGTCCGGGTCCCCGTCCCGGCCGAGCACGGCGAGCAGACGGTCTCGCTCAGCGAGCACGGCGTCGAGCGTCCCGCCGTGGCGTCGCTTCACCTCGTCCAGTGCAGCCAGCCGCGATTCGACCTCTTCGAGGCGACCGGGGTCGGCGTCCAGCGCCTCCCCGTAGCCGCGCAGCTCCCGCGCCCCGTCGCGCAGCTCCTCCACGACTGCCCCCAACCGGCCCGCGAGGGCGCCGAGCCGATCGTCGAGCTGCGCCGCCTGCGCGATCGCGCTCGCTGCCTCCGCGACGCCGTCCGTATCCAGCCGCTCACCTGCGAGGCCGACGAGCGCGAGCAGCTGCGTCGCGTGACGCAGCACGGATCGCTCGACCGCCAGCCGCTCGTCCTCGCCCGGCTGGGGATCGACGGACTGCAGCTGCCGCAGGCGCCAGAGGTCGAAGTCACGCTGCTCGGCGCCACGGGCCCGCGCGTCGGCCAGCGCCCGGTGCCGGGCGGCGGCTCGCACCCACGCCTCGTGCAGCACGGCGACGCGCTCTCTCCC
>JBAPVZ010000267.1:0-7161 GCA_049283435.1 Candidatus Dormiibacterota bacterium | reverse complement strand
GAGCAGTCTAGACCGTCTAGACAGGTTCGCTCAGTCGCGTCCGCATCGAGGCCGGGCGCCGGCAAGTTGAGCCGAGGCCGAGGGCCGCCAGTTGAGGCCGAATGCCGGCAACCGGTCGCTACGCGCGCGCGGGAGGGGTCCGAGCGCCGGCATTCGGCCCCAGTAGGTCGGCCCCCGTAGGTCCACCCGTAGGTCCGCCCGGGGGCTCAGAACCAGACCGGCGCCGAGGTCGCGTCGAAGTCGTTGGTATCCGTCAGGCGTCGCGGACCGGTGACCGGGGTCGGGGTCGGGGCCGGCTTCGGCGTCGCCTTGCCGTGTCGCCTGGCGGTCGGCGTCGGCGTCGGCGCCGGCGTCGGCGTCGCGGCGCCCGGAGTCGGCACGTCGAGCAGGAAGAGCTGGAACTGCTGGGCCGGCGGCACCGTCGCGATGTAGAGCAGCGACTTGCCGTCGGGACTCCAGGTCGGCGACGCGAGCTGCGGCCCAGAGGCGACGACCGACGCCGGGCCCAGCGTCGTGCCCTGCAGGGAGGCGACGACGAGGTCCGTCGTCGTACCGCTGGGTGCCGTGCAGATCATGGCGACGCGGGATCCGTCCGGCGAGAGCGCGGGCGCGTAGCAGCTCTGGGTCGGCTGCGTGAGCGCGGTGCCGTTCGTCATCGGCTGCTGCAGGCTCCACAGCTGCGAGAGGATCTGGGCCTGGTCGTTCTGCATGAAGCGGGAGAAGAGAAGGCCGCCGCTCGGTAGCGGCACCGCCTGCAGGGAGCCGCCGGTGCCCTGATTCTGGTTCGTCGGGTTGTCCGGGTCGTTGTAGGGGTCGGTCCACCGATTCGCGTAGCTCTGCGGGCCGCCGAGTGGCATCGAATAGATCGAGAAGTCGATCGCGTAGCAGTCCGTGCAGCCGGCGAACTCCTTCTGGTCGAACGTGTAGTAGAGGGTTCCGTTCTGGCTCACCCGGGGGTAGAACGCCCACTGGTTCAGGGGCACCGTGCTCGCCGCGTCGTTCGTCAGCTGCCGCTGCACGTTGCCGTTGAGGTCCAGCTCGTAGAGATCCGAGAAGTTGTACGCCCGCTTGACGGCGATCAGGTGCTGGTGGTCCGGCGTGATCGTCGGCTGCGTCCAGTCGCCGCTCGTCGTCAGCCGGGTGAACGTGCCGCCGTGCAGCCGGTAGAGGTTGCCGTCCTGCTCCACGATCACGGTGCCGGGGAGGACGAAACGCGCGACCTTCGGCGCCGTCTTGGCGGAGATCGGATGGTGGCCGTCGGAGTGGCTGCGCGACGCCCAGAGAAAGTAGACGCCGACGCCGAACCCGCCCATCAGCAGCACGAGCGGGACGACGAGCAGCCGCCGCCAGATCACTGCGTCGCCGGGAAGTACTGGTGGACGAGCGGCAGGATCGCGCTCCAGTCCGGCACCAGGATCTGCTCGTCGACCCCGTTCGCCGAGATCGTCGAGTCGCTCGTGTAGCCGTTCGCCATCACGATCTGCCGGATCGAGTTCGTGCTCACCTCCGACGCCAGCGGCAGCAGCGTCGCGATCTGCGTCAGCGACATGCTCGTCTGGATCTCCCCGTTGAGCGCTTGCGCCATCCCCGGCAGGTCCGACGCGTTGAGGCCCTTCAGCTTCTCGCGCAGCGCGACGAGCACCTGCTGCTGACGGAACGAGCGGCCGAAGTCCTCCCGCGCGTCACTATGCCGGGAACGCACGTATTCGAGTGCCTGCATCCCGTTCATGTGCTGGGGCCCGGGGAGCACTGCGAGCCGCTTGTATCCGTACGCGTTGCTCGTCCCGACGTCGTTCGGGTAGAGGTCGTCGAGGACCGGGTTCGTCGTCACGACGTCCACCCCGCCGACGTAGTTGATCAGGTTGACGAGCCCCTGCAGGCCGATCCACACGTACTCGTTCACCGTGACGTTGAAGTCCTCCTCGACGGTGTCGATCGCGCCCTGCGCGCCGCCGTAGGAGAAGGCGCTCATGATCTTGTCGTCGCCACCCGTCGAGAGTGGCACGTAGAGGTCGCGCGGGATCGAGAGCATCGTCACCTGCTTCATGCCGGGGTCGACCCGCACGAGGATCATCGACTGCGTCAGCAGCGACTGGGTGCCGTCCGCATTGGTGAACTTCTGGTCGTTGTCCGACCCCAGCAGCAGGATCGTGAACGGCTGGCCGGGAACCGCGGCCTGCGCCGGGGGCGGCGTCGCCGAGGGGGTCGCGATAGGCTTGCCCGACACCGACGGTCGCGGCGTCGGCGTCGACGGCTTGTGCCCGGTGTCCGAGACCGCCGCCTGGACGACGGGGAAGAAGTAGGCGCCGGTCCCGCCGGCCCCGGCGAGCAGGAACCCGAGGACGACGAGGACGATCACGCCGATCGACGGCATCGCGAGCAGCGACTGGCGCCGCCGCCGCCGTATCTGCCGCCCCGGCCGGAGCCATCTCGGCCCGCGCATCTATACCGCGGCCCCCACCACCTGGAGCTGACGGAGCTTCCCGGGGTGGCCGTCGCTCGCCCTCGCCGGCTGCGGGGTCCGCTCGGCACGGTGCATAGGCAGTTGCAACTCCTCTGGACTCGAATTCGTGACGCAGGACCAAACGGCCGGCGCCAAGCTCACCTCCCCCTCCCGATCCCCCAGCGGAATCCGGACTAGCCTACCCACTGGGCGTCCCGCGATGGCGAGTTCGTGTTCGCCTGCCGTCGGCGGACACGTCGATTTCACATCCCGAGATAGGCCTTCTGCACGCCCTCCGACTGGAGGAGCTCCTGGCCAGTGCCCTCCTGCACGATGACGCCGGTCTCCAGCACGTAGGCGCGGTGCGCCACCTCCAGCGCCTGGGTTGCGTTCTGCTCGACGAGGAGGATCGGGATCCCCTGCGCGTTGATCTCCTGCACGATCGAGAAGATCGTCTGGACCAGGATCGGCGAGAGGCCGAGCGAGGGTTCGTCGAGCATCAGGAGCTGCGGCTTCGTCATCATCGCCCGGCCGATCGCGACCATCTGCTGCTCGCCGCCCGACAGCGTGCCGGCGAGCTGCCGCTGCCGCTCCCGCAGCCGGGGGAACAGCTCGTAGACCCGGGCCAGGTCCTGCTCGATCGCGGTCCCGTCGTTGCGCGCGTAGGCCCCCAGCGTCAGGTTTTCGAGGACCGTCATGCGGGTGAAGAGCCGGCGGCCCTCCGGCGAGTGGCCGATGCCGAGCCGGACGACCCGGCTCGCCGGCGTGTGGGTGATGTCGTGACCCTGGAAGCGGATGGTGCCGGCGCGCGGATGCATGAGACCCGAGATCGTGCGCAGCGTCGTCGTCTTGCCGGCGCCGTTGGAACCGATCAGCGCGACGACTTCGCCCGCCTCGATGTCGAGCGAGACGCCGTGCAGCGCCTGCACGCGCCCGTAGAACGCGTCCACCTGCCGCAGCTCGAGGAGCGCCATCAGGGCTCCTCCGCCGTCGCGCCGGCCGGCTTGCCGAGGTAGGCCTCGATGACGCGCGGGTTCGCGCGCACCTTCTCCGGCGACCCCTGCGCGATCATCTCCCCGTGGTCGAGGACGACGATCCGCTCGGCCACGCCCATCACGAGCCGCATGTCGTGCTCGATCAGGAACACGGTGATGCCCTGCCGCTGGATCGCCCGCATGAGGCTCATCAGCTCGACCTTCTCCTGGGGCGTGAAGCCGGCCGCCGGCTCGTCCAGCAGCAGCAGGCGGGGTTCGGTCGCGAGCGCCCGCGCGATCTCGAGGCGCCGCTGCTGGCCGTAGGGCAGGTTGCGCGCGTAGTCGTCGGCGAAGCGTTCGATGCCGACGAACCGCAGCAGCTCCCGCGCCTTCTCGTCGATGCGCCCTTCCTCGCGACGCTCCCAGGGCAGGTGGAGCAGTGAGTCCCAGAGTCGGGAGCGCATGCGGACGTGGCAGCCGACCTTGACATTGTCCAGCGCCGACATCTGGTCGAAGAGCCGGATGTTCTGGAACGTGCGCGCGATGCCGAGCGCCGCGATCGCATGCGGCGGCCGCCGCGTCAGGTCCCGACCGAAGAACAGGATCCGGCCCGAGGTGGGGGGGAAGAGCCCGGTGATGCCGTTGAACAGCGTCGTCTTGCCGGCGCCGTTGGGGCCGATCAGCGCGAAGATCTCGCCCGGCACGACCGAGAAGTCGACGTCGTTGACGGCGATCAGGCCGCCGAAGCGCCGCGAGACATGCTCGATCGCGAGCACCGGCACTTCCGCGACGACGGCGGCGGTCCCACCCTGGTCGGTCACCGACGGCTCGCTCATCCGCCGGCCGCCCCCTCGGTGTTCGCGAGCTCGCCACCCGTGTGCTCGTGCAGCTCGCGGGCGCGGGCGCGGCTGGGTAAGAGCCCCTGCGGCCGCAGCAGCATGACCGAGACGAGCAGGATCCCGAGCACGAGAAAGTTGAGCCGGCTGACGTAGTTGGAGATCGTCGTGTGGGCACCGGCGAGCCCGAGGTTGTCGGTCAGCGACGTCACCCAGCCGGCCAGGTTGCCGAGCACGCTGAACTCGATGAAATACAGCAGCAGCGCGCCGAGGATCACGCCGGGGACGTTGCCCATGCCGCCGAGCGTCACCATCATGAGGACGGTCACCGACACCGTGAACGAGAAGTTGTCGGGGCTGACGAGGCTCAGCTTGGCGCCGTAGAAGGCGCCGGCGAAACCGCTCGTGGCGGCGCCGATGCTGAACGCGAGCAGCTTGATGTTGCGCGTGTTGATGCCCATCGCGGCGGCCGCGACCTCGTCCTCCCGGATCGCCATCCAGGCCCGACCGAGACGGGACCGCTGGAGGTTGGTGACGAGCAGCACGGCCAGGATGATGAGGCCGACCATCAGCACGTACCACGGGATCGCCGAGGTCGCGTTGAACTGGAAGGGCTGCACGAGCTGGAGCGAGGCCCCGCCGTCCCACGGCCCGTCGAGCCAGGCCGGCAGACTCGGCGCGTCGATCGCCGAGATCGCGTTGACGCCGCCGGTCCAGTTCGCCTCGTTCTTGAAGACGCGTGGCACGATCTCGCCGAAGCCGAGCGTCACGATCGCCAGGTAGTCGCCACGCAGCCGCAGGGTGGGAGCGCCGAGCGCGGCGCCGGCGAGCGAGGCGATGAAGATGCCGACGAGCAGCAGCAGCCAGAACGGCAGGTGGATCGCGTGGTGGATCGGCGACTGCGCGAGCTGGTTGGACGCGAGCATGCCGTACGTGTAGGCACCGATGGCGAAGAATGCCGCATAGCCGAGGTCGAGCAGACCGGCGAACCCGATCACGACGTTGAGCCCGATCGCCATCAGGACGTAGACGCCGGCGTCGGCCGCCTGGTCGACGAGCAGGTTCGCCTGATCGGACCCGAACACGTTCGTGAACTCGGGAAAGACGAGCGCGACGACGAGCAGCACCACATAGGCGATCGCATTGGGGTCACGGCGATGCTCGCGGACCCAACCGCCGATGCCGGCCCCGCGCGGCTTGGCCGCGGTCGCGCTCATGTGTGGAGCCCTCGAGAGACAGGGCTTGCGGGGTGTTTTGGGGATGTCATGTGCCTGGCCCCCGGGAGACGGAGTTGGCGAAGTCTCCTCGGGATGTCACGTGCCGGGCTCCCGGGTGCCGAGCAGGCCCGTCGGCCGGAAGGTGAGCACGACGACCAGGATCGCGAACACGATGATGTCCGTCCACGCCGAGTTGCCGTAGCCGTCGTTGAACGTTCGCACGAGACCGATCACGAGCCCGCCGAGGGCGGCGCCCTGCACGTTCCCGATGCCGCCGAGCACGGCGGCGGTGAACGCGTTGAGCCCCTGCTGGAAGCCGAGCTGCCAGTAGACGAGGCTCGGGAAGTAGAGCCCGAACGCCATGCCGCCGGCCGCCGCGAGCACGGCGCCGATGAAGAACGTCGCCGCGATCGTGCGGTTGATGTCGATGCCCATCAGCTGCGCGGCGTCCCGGTCCTGCGCGGTCGCCCGCATCGCTCGCCCGAGCTTGGTCGAGTTGATGAACGTGAACAGGAGCACGACGAGGATCAGCGCCGAGGCGATCACGATCAGCCCCTTGATCGCGATCGGCGCGCCGAGCAGCACGAGGTGGCCCTGGGGGAGGAGGTTCGGGAAGGGCACGTTCACCGGGCCTTTCCAGATGAACATGATGCCTTCCAGGATGAAGCTCATCCCGATCGCGGTGATCAGGGGGGCCAGCCGCGGTGCGTTGCGCAGCGGACGGTAGGCGATGCGCTCGATCGCGACGTTCACGCCACCGCAGATCAGCATCGTGACGACGAGCACGCCGGCGATCGCGGGCACCACGAGCAGCGGCGGGACCGCGGTCTGGGCGCCGATCCCGACGAACGAGAACAGCGTGATCGAGATGATCGACCCGAGCGCGAACACGTCCCCATGCGCGAAGTTGATCAGCTCGACGATGCCGTAGACGAGCGTATAGCCGAGCGCGACGAGCGCGTAGATCGAGCCCTCGCTGACGCCGATCGACAGCAGCTGCAGGAAGAAGGACGGATTCTGCACGATTCGCGGCAGGATCAGGACCAGGAAGGCGACGATCGCGACGCCATAGAAGATGACGGTGCCGATCGGCAGATCGCGAACTCGCCGCGCCGCAGACGGGCTGACCGCGGTGCTCAAGCTGAACTCCTCTCTCGTGGGTCAGGCGCCGGCCCGCGGGCTCGGCGGCTGCGCAAGGTCCCGGCGCCGGCCGCGGGGCCGGCGCCGGGTGTCGACGGAACGATCAGTGGGTCAGGACGATGCTGCCGTCCAGGCCGGCGGTGTCTTGCCGAAGTCGTAGGCGCCCTCGTACGGCTCGTTGGCCGCCTGGGTCGCGTCGGCGCTCGTGTACTGGTAGACGGAGACGATCTTCGTCGTGTTGTCCCCGTGGGAGTCGAACCCGATCGGTCCGACGACGGAGGCAAAGTTCTTCGTCTTCGCGAGTTGCGCGAGGACCTGCTTGCGGGTCGGCTTGTTGCCGTTGTTCGCCTTGATCGCCTTGTCGATCGCATTGATCATCACCTGCGTCGCGGCGTAGGAGACGATCGCGTAGGCGGTGTAGTTCTGCGACCCGAACTGCTTGTTGTAGGCGCTGATCGCCGACTTCGCAGTCGGCACCTGCTGCGGGTTGATCGCGGCGATCGTCGCATAGGTGCCCGGCGCCATCGCGCCGGCCGCCTTCACGCAGTTGG
>JBAPVZ010000266.1:0-1637 GCA_049283435.1 Candidatus Dormiibacterota bacterium | reverse complement strand
CGGCGATGGCATGAGGCGGCGGACCGACTGCTTGAGCGCCTGGAACCTGAGCGCATCGCGGCGGGGTTCACGCAGATGGTCGCCGATCCATACATCGGCGCAAAGGCCACCACCCTCCCCGACTTCGATCGCATCGCCGAAGAGCTCATCGCGAAACGCTTCGCCACCGCGGACCGCGACCGACACGGCACGGCGGTCCCCCCAACCGGCGACCCGAGATCACCCGACACGAGCGCTCTCAGCTGGCCAGCTGTCAAAGACCACCTCGCCCGCGCCATCCAGCGACACGGGCGCGACCACCGCGCGGCGGCGCTCGCCGAGCTTGGTGCGATCCACCCCACCCTCGAGCGCTTCGTCCTGGCCGCCCGTTGGACCGTGCTCTGCGAACACCCCCTGCACTACTCCGAACGGCAATACCGAGACCTATGGGCCGAGCTCATCGAGCGTGCACACGACGACCAGGAGCGCACAGCGGCATGACATCGGCCGTCCACAACGCCGCGCACGCTCAGCACCTCGAGGCCGAGCGGTCAGTGCTCGGCGCCGTTCTCCTGGACGAACGCCATCTCCACGCCGCCCTCGACGTCGGCCTTCAGGACGACGACTTCTACCGACCCGCACACGGCCGAGTGTTCGCCGCGATGCGGGCGCTGCACAGCGCCGGCGAGGCAATCGATCACCTCACGGTCGCAGCGTACCTCCAACGCAACGGAGAACTCGACGATGTCGGCGGTTCAGCGAGCGTCGATGAGCTCGCGGGCTGGGTGCCGGCGGCCGGACACTGTCGCGAGTACGCCGCGATCGTGCGCGACCTCGCGCAGGTGCGGCGACTCATGCGCGCGACCTACGAGATCCAGGCTGCTGCAAGCGCACCCCGCTTGGGGTCCGACGAGCTGATCGAACGCGCCGAGCAGCTGATCTTCCAGCTCCGGGCGAGCACAGTCCGTGGCCGACAGCGGCTTCTCGCCGACGCGGTCACCGACGAGGTGGACCGCCTCGCCCAGTGCTCGCAATCGCGCCGCGCCGTTCCCGGCCTCACAACCGGGATCGCTCCGCTCGACGAACTGCTCGGAGGCCTCCAACAGGGGCGCCTGTACGTCGTCGCCGCACGGCCGTCGATGGGCAAGAGCCTCATCGCTCTGCAGATCGCCCGGCACATCGCAGCCGTCGAGTGCGGTCGTGTGCTGTTCGCCTCGATCGAGATGAGCGACTCCGAGACCGCCCAGCGCCATCTCGCCGCCGAATCAGGCGTCGCACCGAGCCGCATCCACCTCGGGCGCCTGCACGAACACGACTGGCCGCCGCTGCTGAAAGCCGCGCAGGCGAGTGTCGGGCTTCCGGTTCACCTGCTCGACGACGGCGACCTCTCCCTGCCCACGCTGCGCGCGCACGCCCGCCAGGTCGCGGTGCGCCACGGCCGGCTGGAGCTGCTCGTCGTCGACTACCTGCAACTGATGCGCGCCGAGAAGCCGAGCGGCAACCGCGTCGAGGACGTCTCGGCGTTCAGCCGCGGCCTCAAGCGCCTCGCACGCGAATTCAACTGTCCCGTGATCGCGGTCTCCCAGCTCTCACGCGCCGTCGAGCAGCGGCCCGACAAGCGTCCGCTCCTGTCCGACCTGCGGGACTCGGGACAAGTC
>JBAPVZ010000265.1:0-5692 GCA_049283435.1 Candidatus Dormiibacterota bacterium | reverse complement strand
GCTCCGAGAGCACTACGGGGGCGGGGCAACGGACCGGTCCATCGCCTCCGGCTTGCGCACCGCTGCGCCCGCGTGTTAACTTACAGGTCAGTAAAATGACTGCAACGGCGAACACGTCCTCAGCGCGCGACCGGCTCCTCACCTCGGCCGCCCATCTCTTCTACGAAGACGGCATCACCGCCACCGGGGTCGATCGCGTCGTCGCCGAAGCCGGTCTGTCGAAGCCGACGCTCTATGCGCACTTCGGCTCCAAGCGGCATCTCGTCCAGGCGGTGCTGGAGCAGCAGCACGCCGAGCGCCGGACGCACCTCGCTCGCTACCGCGGTGCGCGGTACGGAGAGCAAGAGGGGGAGCAGGACGAGGAGCTGACGGTCGAGGAATGCATCGCGGCGATCTTCGACGATCTCGATCAGCGGCACCGGACCGATCGGCCGCTCGGCTGCGCCTTCATCAAGGCGGCCGCCGAGCAGGCGCCCGTCGACGCGTCCGTTCGCGACGCGGTCGCCACGCACAAGTGCTGGATGCTCGAGCTGTTCTTGGATCTCGCCGTGCAGGCGAGGGCCGCCGAACCCGAACGGCTGGCTCGGCAGCTGATGGCGTTGTTCGACGGCGCCGCCGCCGCCGTGATCACACGCGGCGACCTGGAGGCGACACCGGCCGCTCGGGAGGCGGCGCTCGCGCTGCTGCGGCTGGCGGCCGCGGCTCCGTCGTGATCGAGGCCGCCGCCCGGCCGAGATCCCAGACGGCGTGGACCGCGGTCGGACTCGCGCTGGTGCCGTTCATCGGCCTGGGGCTCGGCCGGTTCGCCTACGCGCTCCTGCTCCCGAGCATGCAGGCCAACCTCCAGTTCAGCAACACGGTCGCCGGACTGCTCAACGCGGCGAACGCGCTCGGCTATCTCCTCGGTGCGGTCTCCGGCGGTGCGGTCGCGCGCCGTTGGGGGGAGCGCACCGCAATCGCGATCGGCCTGGTCGCCTGCATCCTGCCGATGGGGCTGACCGGGGCGGTCAGCACCGTGCCGCTGGTGTTCCTCCTGCGCTGCCTGTCCGGCGTCGGCACCGCGGTCGCGTTCGTCGGCGCGGCCGGCCTCGCGGGTCGACTGCCCCCCGACACCCTTCGTCGATACGGGGGCCCGCTCGCGCTGTATGCGGCCGGCGCCGGGGCCGGGGTCGCGGTGTCCGCCGGCATCGCACCCCTCGTGCTGGAGGGCGGAGGCGGCGGATGGCGCGTGGGGTGGGTCGTCCTCGGGGTCTTCGCGCTGCTGCTGACGCCAGGCGCGCTGCTCGCCGCCCGCGCCGTTCCGCGCCGGGCCGCGAGGACTCCGAGCGCTCCGACGACCGGGACACCGGTGCCCGGGCCGGGCGAGATCCGGAGCCCGAGGCGCACCCTGGCGCCCGTGCTGGCCGCCTACGCGCTGTTCGGATTCGGCTACGTCGCGTACATGACGTTCGTCGTCAGTCTCTGGCACCGCCAGCGTCTCGGCGAGGGCACGATCACCGCGCTCTGGTTCCTGCTCGGCATCGCGGCCTGTCTGGCGCCGCTTGCCTGGGCGCCGGTGAGCCGGCGCGTCACCGGGGCGCGGCTCCCCGCCACGGCGCTCTTCGTCGTCGCCCTCGGCGCCGCACTGCCGCTCGCCGGATCGACCGTGATCGACATCGGCTCGGCCCTCCTGTTCGGGGCGTCGTTCCTCGCCGTCGTCACGCAGGTCACGATCGTCGCTCGGCGGACCCTGCCGGCACCGGCCCTGACCGCCGGCATCGCGATCCTGACGGCGGCCTTCGGCGCCGGTCAGGTGCTCGGACCGATCGCGGCCGGCGCCGTCTCCGATGGTGGCAACGGCGTCGCACGAGGCCTCGCGATGTCTGCGATCGCTCTGCTGGCGGCGGCTCTCATCGCGCTCGTCCGCCTCCCCGACCGCCCGCGCGATGCTTGAGCGTGGCGCCGAGGCGCCGGCCCCGGGCTTCACGACGCTCGAGCCGTCCTTCGTGCGTCTGCACTCGCTCCGCGCCTTCGTGTGACACGCGTTCGGCCACGGCAGGAGCCCGCGCGCCGCACCACAGGGCGGTCCGGCGGGGCACGAAAAGAGACCCGGTGTCCGGCGAACCGTCGCCGCACCATCTCCGGCGGTGCTGCTTCGCCAGGTCATCAGCCCTCCGCGACCGGCTAAGGTGATCCACCGTGCGTCATACCCGCGGCTTGCTGATCGAGCTGCTCGAAGTTGTCGCGCTGGCGGTTGCGCTCTTCATCGTGATCCAGGTCGCGCTCGAGCCGGTCAGCGTCGATGGTTCCTCGATGTATCCCACGACCGTCAACCAGGACTACCTCATCGCCCTCAAGTTCCCCTACTACTTCCATGCCCCCGAGCGCGGCGACATCATCATCATGAAGTCGCCCTACAACCCGAACCAGAACTTCATCAAGCGGATCGTCGGGCTCCCGAACGAGAACCTCCTGATCAAGAACTCGCACGTCTACATCAACGGCAAGGTCCTCTGCGAGCCCTACCTGAGACCGGGCGTGGACGGTCTCTGGACCGTCAATGCCAACTGGCCCGCGAATGGCCAGCCCTACCATCTCGGTCCGCAGCAGTACTTCATGATGGGTGACAACCGCAACGCGTCGAGCGATTCACGCATCTTCGGCCCGATACCGCGCAGCAGCATCGAGGCCGAGGCTTGGTTGCGGCTCGTGCCGCTCAACCGGTTCGGATCCGTCGATCCCCAGCGTTCGTCGCTGACGAACGCGACGCAGCCGTCCCAAGCCCACTGTTGAGTCCCCCGGGCCCGCATCGTCGACGCGCCCCGCGAGAGGCGGCCGGCGTTCTCGCCCGCGCCCTCCAAGCTCGCCTCGTCATCCTCCGCGGCTTGCCGTGGCTGCGGCCGATGATCCCGGTCGTCGAGATCCTGGTCGTCGCCGCCGTGTTCGCCGCGCTGCTCTCCTTCGTCGTCCAGCCGGCCTTCGCCGGCAGCTCCGCGATGGCGCCGTCCGTCGCCCGCAACGACTGGGTCGTCTCGTTCCCGCTCGCCTATCACCTCGGTTCACCACAGCGCGGTGACGTCGTCGTCGCGGGCAACCCGATGGGCGGGGGATCGACGCTCATCGAACGCGTCGTCGGCCTGCCCGGCGAGACGCTCCGCATCGACCACGGCCATGTCTACATCGACGGCCGGCTCCTCTGCGAGCCCTACCTGCACGAATCCGACGCGCGCGCCTGGACCCTGCACGCGACCTGGCCGACGGACGGAGCGCCGTACCTGATCGAGCCCCACCAATACTTCCTGCTCGGCGACGATCGCAACGTGGCGGTCGACTCGCGGGTGTTCGGTCCGGTCGGACAGAGCGACATCCGTGCCTGGGTGTGGGCGCGGATCCTCCCGGCGAGCCGGCTCGGCCCGGTCGCATCCGAACCGCCGAGGGTCACCGCGACGCCCTACCCGGCGCTCGGCGGCTGCGGCTGAGCGCACCGCGGCCGCGCCTACCGCGACGCGTCCGAGAGGGTGGAGTCAGACCCCGATCGCGGTCCGGAACGGCCCGTCGCTCGGAAACGGCCCGATCACCGCCGCCTGCAGCGGACCGCCGAGGAATTGCGCGGCGACCCGCCGAACGTCCTCCGCCGTGACCGCCTCGACCTTCGCGAGCACCTCGTCGATCGTCTGCGTCCTGCCCGTCAGCAGCACCTGCTGGCAGAGCCAGCTCGCCAGCGCGTTCGTGCCCTCGAGCCCGAGCCGGAGCCGTCCCTTGACGAACTCCTTCGCCTTCGTGAGCTCCTCCACCGGCACCGGCTCGTCGATGATCCGTCGCAGCTCCGCGACCGCGGCCTCGACCGCCTCCTGGGCCTTCTGCGGATCGACGCCCATGTAGATGCCGAAGTAGCCGGCGTCCCGGTGCTTGCTCGTGTAGGCGTGCACGTCATAAGCGAGACCGCGCTGCTCACGAATCTCCAGGAACAGGCGCGAGCTCATGCCCTCGCCGAGGATCGTCGTCACCAGGTCGAGCACGTAGCGGTCGTCGTCGAGATAGGAGAGGCCCCGGGCCCCGAGACAGAGATGCGCCTGCTCCGTGTCCTTGCGCAGGAGCCGCACGTTGCCGCTGGCCAGCGGGCCGGGCGCGGTCTGATGATTCGAAGCGGCGCCGCTGCCCGGCAGCGCCAGATGCTCGTCGACGAGGCGCGCGGCGCGGTCGGGGTCGATGCCGCCACTGGCGCCGGCAACCAGATTGCGCGGCCGGTAGTGCTCGCTCAGATAGGCGATCAGGTCGTCGCGGGTCGTGCTCGAGACGGACTCGACGGTGCCGATGATGTCGCGGCCGAGGGGATGGTCCGGCCACATCACCTCTTCGAACAGGCTGTGGACGTAGTCCTGAGGCTGATCGAGGTACATCTTCAGCTCTTCCAGGATCACCATCCGCTCGCGCTCGACGTCGGGTGCGCTGAGCTGGGAGTCGGACACGATGTCGCCGAGCACATCGACCGCGAGCTCCAGGCGGTCGGCGGGCACCCGGGCCCAGTACATCGTGACCTCCTTGTCCGTCGAGGCGTTCATCACGCCGCCGACGCCCTCGATCGCCTCCGCGATCGCCTTCGAGGTCGGTCGCCGGCGCGTCCCCTTGAAGGCGAGGTGCTCGATGAAGTGAGAGATGCCGCCGATGCGGTCGTCCTCGAACCGCGAGCCGACCCCGAACATCAGCACCAGGCTGGCCGAGGCCCGGTCCGGGAGCGGTGCGGTGAGGAGGCGAGCTCCACCAGTCAACTCGTGGAGCGCGTGATTGCTGGCGAGGGTCATAGCGGGCGAGTATAGGCGCGCCACATTTGGGGAATTCATCCTCGCCGCAGACCGGCGCCGCGGCGCCGACGATCGCTCGCCTCCGGCTAACCGAGCCGCGACGCCGCCCGGTAGAGCAGAGCCGAAGTCGTGTCCGGAGGAAGTCCGTCGTCGACCGAATCTCTGGCCTCGCGAAGCAGTTCCTCGACGCGCGGGTCGGCCGCCGCGCCGAGCGCCCGCCGCGCCGCTTCGATCGCCTGGGCGATCGCGCTCGGGGTCACGCCTTCGTCGTCGGCGTCGGCGGCGGCCGCGTTCGCGAGGCGGATCGCCTCCTTGATCCTGCCCCGGGCCAGAGTGGGACGGGCGGGACGGGTCGATCCGGACGCTCGCGCGCCGCGCACGCCGGCCGGCCTCAGCCCTCCTCCGCGATCGGAGACACGACGACCCGCCGGTCCGGCTCCTCGCCGATGCTGCCGGTGCTGACGGCCGGGTCGTCCTGCAGCGCGAGATGGATCGCCCGCCTCTCGAACGGCTGCATCGCGTCGAGCGTGATCGGCTCGCCGGTCGCCTTCACCTGCACCGCCGCCCGCTCCGCCATCTCGCGCACCGTGTTCTCTCGACGCTGGCGGTACTTCTCCACGTCGACGACGACGCGGCGCTCGGGCGCGACATGGCGGCTCGCGAGGAGGTTCGTCATCGTCTGCAGCGCGCGCAGGGTCTCGCCGCGCCAGCCGATCAGCATGCCGAGGTCGCGACCCGAGATGTCGACCAGGATCGACTCCTCCGTCTGGCGGGCCGTCACCTCGGCGCGGATCCCCATGCGCTCGAGGAGCTGGCGAACCAGGATCGTCACGGTCTGCGGGTCGCCGCTGGCCGGCTCCGGCGAGACGGCTGCGGTCGGCGACCACGAGGGGGCGGGGGCCGGTCGCGGG
>JBAPVZ010000264.1:0-17863 GCA_049283435.1 Candidatus Dormiibacterota bacterium | reverse complement strand
GCTGCCGGCCGCGTTCCTGATCGGGGCGCTGGCCGTCGCCTACGTGCCCGTCCTCCTGCACGGAATCGACGTCTGGCGCTCCGACAGCGAGCTCTCGTTCGGGTTCGTCGTGCCGCCGATCGCGCTGCTGCTCGTCTGGTGGCGCCACCCCCGAGGCATCGTCAACCGGGGCCCGCGACTCGCGCTGGCACCGATCGCCCTGGGGCTCCTGCTGCTGGTCGTCGGCGCCAGGACGGGCGTGCACGCGATCGCCGCCACGTCCGTGCTGCCGGCCGGGCTCGGGCTGGCCGGGTACCTCGGTGGACTGGCCTGGGCACGAGCGCTGTTCATGCCCCTGGCGCTGCTGACGGGTGCACTCGCGCTCTACCGGGGACTCCTGGCCCCGCTCGGCTTCGCGCTCCAGCTCGTGACCGCGATCTCGTCCACCGCGCTGGCGCAGCTCGTCGGCGAGCACGTGCAGCGCGTCGGCGTCGACCTCTACACACCGACCGCGCATTTCGTCGTCGCCGAAGCGTGCAGCGGCATGGACTCGCTCCTCGCGCTGCTCTGCCTGGGCGGCATCGTCGTCGCGCTGGCGCCGGCCGCCCGCGGTGTGTCGGCGCTGGCCCGGCGCGGGCTCCTCCTGCTCCTCATCCTGCCCGTGATCCTGCTGGCCAACGTGGTCCGCGTCACCCTCGTGCTGGTGCTGAGCCAGCCGCTCGGGAGCGCCGTGGAAGCCGGCGCCGGCCATGACCTGCTCAGCGCGTTGCTCTTCGCCGTCGCGTCGCTCCTGCTGCTCGGCGCTGCCCACCTTCTCGAATGCCCACCACGCATCTTCGCCAGTTCATAGCCGGCATCCTGGTCCTCGTTGCCGGACTGGGCGCACTCGCGCTCCGGCCCGCCTCGACGGCGATCCCGGCGCTGCCCGACCTGCACGCCGTCACGGCGTCGGCCGGCCTCACGATCGAGCAGGCCTATGAGCCGAGCGGCTGGGGGATGACGTTCCGCCAGTGGCGCGTGCGCGACCGTCTGGGCCGGGAGTCGATCGTCTATGTCGAGGCGACGACACGGCCCCAGGACGTGCTGCGTTGGGACGGAGTGGTCGGCTACGAGGGGCAGGGCTTTCTCGCCAGCTCACCGGCGGAGGCGCCGCTGCCGGTCGCGGGCGGTGCGCGGGGGAGCGCGACGGCGGCGATGCTGTCGGCGCCGGACCAGCTCGACGCGGTCGCCTGGACGGATCTCGGGCCGGACGGTTTCGGCGCCGGCGGCCTCGGCACGGCGCCGCGGCTGTTGCTCGACCAGGTGCGCGGCAGCCCCAGCGTCTGGTATCTGGTGCGCGTCACGGTGCCGTCCCAGGCGCTCGGCGAACCGACCGAGGCACAGGCGCGGCAGGTGCTCGCCAGCGTGCTGCCGGCGCTGGCGCGGGAGCGGGCGAGCGCGGGCTGAGCCGGCTGCGCGCTGAGCTCGCAACGCGTTATACCGGCTGCGCGCTGAGCTCGCTACGCGCTGCCCCGGCTGGCGCCGAGCTCGCTACGCGCTGCGAGACCGCGGCCGAGCGCCCGCGGCGGCCTCGGATCGGAGTCCGGCGTGCGAACTTTTCGGTCCCCGTAAAGGCCGTTGACACGCCCGCTGCTTCGGCGTACTCAGGTGGTCAGCCCCCGGGGAGGGAGGGGCTTTGGCGGGAACGGCGGGCGAACGTCGGGCGGGGACGATCCTTCTGGCCTGAGGGGGTTGCGGCGGGATTCCCTTGACGGCGACGCTTGCAACGATCGCGGGCGTGCCGTACGATCAGCCCATGCAGCCGTCATTGTCCGACGACGGTCCGGTGGCCGAGGCGGGATCGGGCGAGGCGTCGGGTCCGCCGCCCTGGGATTGGGGGGAGCTCGACGCCGCCGAGTTCCAGGAGGCGTGGCGCGATCTCGCGATCTGGGTCGAGTGGCTGCGGCGCTCCTACGGCGAGTGGGTCACGCTGCCGGACTGCTGGCCAGAGCACGAGTCGCTGCGCAGCGAGCTCTGCGCCTTCCGGTGGTGGCACAAGCGGGCCCTCCACCTGGAGGGTGACCCGGAGGATCTGATCCGCTGGCACGGAGAGATCAGGCGCGCCGCCGAATCGTGGGCCCGGCTCGCGACCTGCGAGCATGCGGCGCCGTCGACCGCGCGCTTCGGCACCGACGAGGGGGCACGCCGCCAGCGCTTCACCCAGCATCTGCGGACCGCAATGGCGAACTGGCGACCGCCGGCCTGACCCGGGCGCCGCCGCCTTACGCCGACCCGGCCGTGTCGGGTACCAGCCGGTTGCGGATCGCGATCACGGCAGCCTCCGTGCGGTCGGCCGCGCTGAGCTTGTCGAGGATGCTGCTCACGTGCGTCTTCACCGTCTTCTCGGTGACCCCGAGCTCGCGGCCGATCTGCTTGTTCGCCAGTCCCTGGGTGATGCAGGCGAGCACCTCGAGCTCGCGCGGCGTCAGCTGCGACGCCCGGGGCGCGGACTGCTGGCGCAGCAGCCGGGCGAGCACGTCGGGATGGAGCGCGGTGCGGCCCGCGTTCACATCCCGGATCGCGGCCGCGAGCGCCTGCGGGTCGATGTCCTTCAGGAGGTAGCCGGCGGCGCCGGCGCGCATGGCGGCGGAGACGTTCGCGTCGTCGCTGAAGCTGCTCAGCACGAGCACGCGCGCGCCGGGCACCGTGCCCACGAGCTGCTCCAACGCCGAGAGGCCGTCGCCGTCCGGCATCACGAGGTCCATCAGCACGACGTCCGGCCGCTGCCCCGGGACCTCCCGGATCGCGTCGTGGCCGCCGGCCACCTCCCCGACCACCTCCATGTCCGGCTGCAGTTCGAGGAACGCGCGGAGGCCCTGGCGGACGACGGCGTGATCGTCGACCAGGAAGACCCGGATCATGCCCGTGCGCACGTCTGCGCGGCCGGGCGCCGGCGGCGCATCCGGCGGGCCGCCGGGATCGTCACCGTGATCGTGCAGCCCTCACCGGGCGCGGTTCGCACCTCCAGCGTCCCGTGCACCGCCGCCGCTCGCTGGCGCATGTTGGCGAGCCCCATGTGGCGTTCGGTCCGCGGCGGACGCGCGAGGTCGAAGCCCGGTCCCCGGTCGGTGACGACGAGTCGAGTGCCGGTGCGCTCGGTCAGGAGCTGGAGCGCGATCGGTGCGCCGGGCGCGTGGCGCAGCGCGTTGTGCAGGGCCTCCTGCGCGATGCGCAGCAGCGCGAACGCCTCGTCCTGGGTGACGCGCAGCCGGTCGTCGATCTCGACGCCGATCGGCACGTGGTGCGAGCGGAGCAGCGCGTCGACGTGCTGCCGCAAGGTCGCCGCCAGCCCGTCCGACTCGAGGGTCTTCGGCCGGAGGTCGTAGACGAGCCCTCGCATATCACGGAGCGCCGACTGTGCGCGCGCGCCGAGCCGCTCGATCGCCGCCCGCGAGCCGTCCTCGCCCGCCTGGAGCGCCGCCGCCCTCGCCTCGAGGACGAGTGCGAACAGGTCCTGGCTGACGGCGTCGTGTAGTTCTCGGGCAAGGCGCGCGCGCTCCTCGGCCAGCGCGAGCTCCTGCGCCTGCGCGTAGGTCTGCGCGTTGGCGATCGCGACCCCGGCGTAGGCGGCGAGCGCACCGATCAGCCGCTCGTCCGCGTCGGAGAACCGGCCTCGCTCGCTGCCGGCCAGGTAGAGATTGCCGAGGATCTCGCCACGATGTCGGATCGGGACGCCGAGGAAGTCGCGCATGATCGGGTGATGGCGGGGGTAGTAGGAGAAGCGCGGATGCTGCCGAATGTCCTCGAGGCGGATCGTCTCGCCGGTCTCCAGCAGGAGTCCGAGGACGCCATGGCGCCGCGGGAGCTCGCCGATCAGGTCCGCCTGCTCCTCATCGATGCCGACCGTCAGGAAGCGATCGAACCCGCCGTGGCGATCAGGAATGCCGAGCGCAGCCCAGCGGGCGTCGGCGAGCGCCTGCGCGCTGTGCAGGACATCTCGCAGGATCTCGTCCAGGTCAGGGTTGCCGGCGAGGGCGAGCAGGTGGACGGCGTGCTCGGCGACGCGTTCGGCTTCGTTCGCGGACATGGGAGGGCAGCCTTCTTCCTCGGTCCATGATGGCGGACCGAGGAGCGTCGGAGCACGGCCGCTGGGCTTCGCCACGGCTTCATCTTGGTCCGCGGCGGCGGCTGCCGCCTCGGCCGTTCGACCGACCCGACGCCGGCCGGGAGGGGGCGCTCGGCCTGGGAGCCGCCGAGCCGGTCGGGCGCTACCCCGACCCTCGCACCGGCGCCGGCCGAGGCGTCAGATCGGGGGCCATTTGAGCTGCGTGTACAGCGCCAGCGCGGGCGCGAGCACCGCCTGCAGGCGGTCGAGAAAGATCAGCACCCCCATCCCGGCCAGGAGCGCGCCCCCCGCGAGGTCGAAATAGAGGCCATGGCGGCTCATCCACCGCCGGAGCCCGGCGAATCGGTCGAGAAACAGCGCGGTGAGCAGGAACGGCACCCCCAACCCGACCGCATACAGCAGCAGCAGCAGCGCCCCCGAAGCGACCGTGTGCTGGCCGGCCGCGAGGACCAGGATCGCCGCCAGGACGGGGCCGATGCAGGGCGTCCAGCCGAGTGCGAACGCGACCCCGAGCAGCAGCGCCCCTCCCGGTCCGGGTCGCGCCCAGCCGAGCAGCGGGCGTCCCTCGCGCTGCAGGAGTGGGAGGCGCACCAGGCCGATCACGAACAGGCCGAGCACGATGATCACGATGCCGGCGACGTGCTCGAGCAGCAGCCGGTGGGCGAGCAGCAGGCTGCCGAGGCTCGACGCGACGGCGCCGAGCGCCGTGAACACGAACGCGAACCCGAGCACGAACAACGTCGCCGCGCCGAGCGCGCGCCCGCGGGTCGACGTGACTCCCGACATGTAGCCGAGATAGCCGGGGACGAGCGGCAGGGTGCAGGGCGAGCTGAAGCTCAGCACCCCGGCGACGATCGCGAGCAGGGGGAGCCAGGGGCCGATCACACCACTCGCGAGCGTACCAGGGGGCTCTGGGCCCACCCGATCCTAGAATCGGGCCGGAATGGCCGTGAAGCCCGGGTGGTACGACGATCCCTGGGGTGCGCACCAGCATCGCTACTGGGATGGCAGCAGCTGGACCGCGAACGTGGCGGACGACCGCCGGGTTCGCGAGGCGCCGGTCTGGGAGGGCGGCGGCACGCTCTTCACGGAGTCGGTCCTCGTCGTGCACCGCTGGTCGAGCGGCGGCACCGACAGCCTGCTCAGCGCGGCCGCGCGCATCTACGGGTGGCGGGGACGGCTGCTCGCGACGGCGTCCGAGGCGGTGCTGTCGGTCGCCGAGCAGATGCTCGCGGCGAGCGGCGGGGCCGCGCTGGAGGAGCGCTGGCGCGTGCTGGACCCGGACGGCGCGCCGCTGCTCTCGGTCGCGCGGGGAGCGCTGGAGGAGCGCCCGGTCGAGCTCCGCGTCGCGGACGCGCAGGAGAAGGAGGTCGGACGCCTGCTGCAGGACCTCGCGACCGACGCGACGTTCTCCGCCTACGCGGAGGGCCGGCCGCTGGCGGTCGTGCGCCTGCAGCCGGCGCCCGGCGTCTGGTGGACCGTGCGTGACGCGAACGGGAAGCTGCTCGCACAGGCGTCGCCGCAACCCTGGGCGAGCATGCCGAGCGGCGCGCGGCACGTCGTCGAGATCCCGCAACGGCTGGAGGGCCCGGCCGGCATCCTCGTCGCCGCCTGTGCGCTGGCGCTGCACGAGGACCTCGTCCACGCGCTCGTGTGATCGTCAGCGGAGGCGCAGCGCGTCCTCCCGCCAGAGCGCGAGCCCGTCGCGAACGAGGCCTTCGGCGGCTCGCGCCGCCTGCGTCGAGTCGTCCGGCCACCCGCACGCCATCGCGAGGTTGCCCCGGGCGACCGGTCCGACTGTCAGGGCCCGCAGGAGCCGGCCCCGGCCCTGGCGATGCGAGCCCTCGAAGCGGGATTGCACCGCGCTGCTCGCGGCGGACCCCAGAGCCGGGTCCTCGCCGCCGCCCCGCCGCCACCGGCAGGCCTCGGCGACCGGGCAGCCGAGGCAGCGAGGTTCCCGACGCGTGCACCAGAGCGCGCCGAGGTCGAGCATCGCCTGGTTCCAGCGCCAGGCGTCGTCCGGCGGGCAGAGCTGGTCGGCCAGCGCCTGGGCCTCCCCCACGAGCAGCCGCCGGCCGGCGACGGCGCGCGCCAGGACCCGTCCCGCGTTCACGTCGAGTACGCCCGCCGGCTCCTCGAACGCGAACGCACGCAGCGCCCGCGCCGTGTAGGGGCCGATGCCGGGCAGCGCAGTCAGCTCCGGCAGGTCGCGCGGGAAGGTGCCGGCGTGGCGCTCGCACACCGCGATGGCCGTGCGATGCAGCGCCACCGCTCGCCGGTTGTAGCCGAGCCGCTGCCAGGCCGCGACGACCGCTGCCTGCGGCGCCGCCGCGCACGCGTTCACGGTCGGGAACCGGGCCAGGAAGCGATGCCAGTGCGCGACGACGCGCGGCGCCTGCGTCTGCTGGAGCATGACCTCGCTGACGAGCACCGCCCAGGGATCGCGCGTCCGGCGCCAGGGGAGGTCGCGCAGCTCCCGGCTCGCGTGACGCCGCAGCGCACGCTGAAAGGCGACCGCGACGGGCATGCTGCCCAGGCTGTCACAAATTCGACTCGGGCTGTCACAAATTCGACACGACCAGTGCTCAGCATCCAGACCAATGGACGCACAGCCAATCCTCCAGACCGAAGCGCTCTGCAAACGCTACGGGTCCCGCCTCGCCGTCGATCACTTGAACCTGCGCGTCCTGCGCGGGGAGGTCTTCGGGTTCCTCGGGCCGAACGGCGCCGGCAAGACGACGACGATCCGCATGCTGCTCGGCCTGATCCGGCCCACCTCGGGCCGGGTCGAGCTCTTCGGTCGAGATCTCGCCGCGCACCGCGCGCAGGTGCTGCCCCGGGTCGGCGCGCTGATCGAGGCGCCCGCCCTCTACCCGTATCTGTCCGGTCGCGCGAACCTGCGCGCGTTCGCGGGTCCGCTGGCCGGCATCTCGAGCGAACGGATCGACGAAGTGCTGCGCACGGTCGACCTCGCAGACCGCCAGCGCGACCGCGTCCGCTCCTACTCGCTCGGCATGAAGCAGCGGCTCGGCGTCGCGGCGGCGATGCTCAGCAACCCCGATCTGCTCGTGCTGGACGAGCCGGCGAACGGCCTCGACCCGGCGGGCATCGTGGAGATGCGCGATCTGCTGCGCAGCGTCGTCGCCAAGGGGGCGACCGTCTTCGTCTCCAGCCACGTCCTCGGCGAGGTCCAGCAGCTGTGCGACCGCGTCGCCATCATCGCCCGCGGTCAGCTGATCACCGAGGCGCCGGTCGCGAAGCTGCTCTCCGGGCAGGGCGAGTTCGAGGTCCGGGTCGAGAACCCCGAGGCGGCGCTGCAGGTGCTGCAGCGCTCCGAGTGGGGTCGCGCCGCGCGCCTGGAGGCCGGCGTGATCGTCACCCAGTCGCCGACCGGGCAGGGCCGTGAGCTCGCCCGCACGCTCGCCGAGGCCGGTTTCTACCCCGACCACCTGGCCGAGCGCACGCACGACCTGGAGTCGATCTTCCTGCAGCTCACGTCAGAGCACGGGGCGCCGAAGGAGATGGCGGCATGAGTGCGGCAGCACCCTCGATCGAGCGCGAGCGGATCCCCGCACCGAGACAACCCCGCCTGAGCTTCGCCGGTTCGGTCGGAGCCGAAGCCCGCAAGGTGCTGGGGCAGCGCTCGACGGTCGCGATCCTCGGCGTCGGCGTCCTGCTCTTCGTCGGCGTGATGCTCCTGCTGACACTTTCCTCGAACGGCTCGGTCGCCGTCCGCCAGGCGCCGGCGGCGTACTTCGCCGAATGGCAGGACATCCTCTTCACGGTCTTCACCATGGGTGCCGGCATCGTGCTCCTGCTGACGACGGCCCGCCTGGTCGGCATGGAGTACTCGATGGGCACGATCCGCATCCTGCTCGCGCGGGGGACGGGACGGGTCCAGCTGCTCCTCGCCAAGCTCATCGTGCTCGCGCTGCTCGGCGTCGTCCTCCTCGCCGTGTTCACGGTCGCCTCGGTGATCTGGACCGGCGCCGCCGTCCTGCACTGGACCGGCTCCCTGACCGCCCTGACCTCGCTACCCGCCTCGACGCTGCACGACCTCGGGCTCGGGCTCGTGATGAGCCTGATCAGCATCGGATTCGCGATCCTGATCGGCGGTGCGACCGCGACCCTCGGCCGTTCGGTCGCGTTCGGGGTCGGCGTCGCGATGGTGCTGTTCCCGGCCGACAACTTCGGCACCGTGATCCTCGGCCTCATCTCGCGGCTGACGCACCAGCAGTTCTGGATGGACATCTCGGCCTACCTGCTCGGACCGAACCTCAACCACCTGCCCACGCTTTGGATCTCCGACCGGAAGGTGCTCTCGGCGCTCACCCCGCCGCTGATGAAGGTCGATCTCATGCATACGCTGCTCACGATCGGGATCTGGGCACTCGGGCTGCTCGTGCTGCAGGTCGTGCTCACCTGGCGGAGGGACGTGCTCGCCTGATCGGATTGGCGCACGTCAGGGCCGATCGCCGGCGAGCGGTCGCGACTTCGCTTCGGGGAGCGCGCGACTGCCGGCGACCGGCCCCTTCCTGATGGCGCGGGCGGGCGTCGGCCGGGCGGCGGCGACGCTCCCTACGACGTCGAGAGCAGCGCGACCGGGCGGATCGGGGAGCCCGTCGCCCCGACCAGCTTGAGCGGCAGGCAGACGAGCACGAACTCGGTCGCCCCCGCCTCGCCGAGCTCCTCCAGATCCAGGTTCTCCAGGATGTGGATGCCGGACCGGACGAGGAGGATGACGTGGCCGGGGAGCGAGAACGGCAAGCCCTCGTTGCGCGGCCCCTGCGCATCCCAGGCGACGTTGTCGGCGCCGGCCGCCAGGACGCGGTGTCCGGCGACCCACTCCGACACCTCGGGGGCCATGCCCGGCCCGGCGAGATAGGTCGCGGCGTCGTGCCAGTTGCGTCCGTTGCCCGTGCGCACGAGCACGACGTCACCGGCCTGCGGCTCGACGCACTGTGCCGCCGCCGCCGCCTGCACCTCCTCGAGGCCGACGAGGGTGCCCGCCGCGACGGGCGCGCCGCGATGCCGGACGAGGTCGATCAGGATCCCTCGGGTCACGATCGGCGCGATCGTTTCGGCGCCGAGCTCACTGAATCCGAACCCGCTCAGGATCTCGCGCGGATCGCGACCGCCGTAACACCGGAGGTCCTCCGCCTGATGGGCGAAGGCGTCGATGTGCGTCCCCGCATGGTCGCTCTGGACGATGACGCCGGCCGCACTGCTGCGGGCGTCGCCCGGGATCGGCTCGTGATGGCGGTGCAGCAGGTAGTTGTACCCGGGCGGAACGTGCCCGGGATGGATCGGATCACTGCTCCGGCGCGGGCGCTCCAGGTCGATGACACGAACAGCCGTCGGGTCGAAGGGCAGCATGCGATGCATGATCGGCCTCCGCGCGACACAGACGCCGCGGCCGGCCAGGAGCCGGCGGGGCGCGTCACGCGCTCTACGAGTTCGGCCCGTGCCACCGGGCGCCGGCCGGGCCGGTACCTGCCTGCCTCTTGACGCCTCTGCTCGGTCTCGAGTAACTAAGTCAGTTGACCGACTCATACCCGACGCCGGGAGCGATACGCTGGCCGGACCTGGACGACGGCAGCCCGGAACCGTTCCTCACCAAGGGAGGAGTCAGAGGATGATCGACCTGTCGCCGTTGGCGAAGCTGGTTCCTCTCGACCATGGCCTCAGCGTCGTCGTCACCATGCGGCACGACCACACGCCGCACACCACCGTCGTCAACGCCGGCGTCACCCCGCACCCGGTCACCGGGACGCCGATGGTCGCGTTCGTGGCGGTCGGCGGCAGTCGAAAGCTCGCCCATCTGCGCGCCGACCCGACGATTGCAGTCGTCGTGAGAGCCGGGTGGCGGTGGGCCGCGGTCGAGGGCCGGGCTCAGCTGATCGGGCCCGACGATCCACAGCCCGAAGTCGACAGCGAACGCCTCCGGCTGCTCCTGCGCGAGATCTTCGCCTCCGCGGGTGGCACCCACGACGACTGGGCCACCTATGACCGTGTCATGCAAGAGGAGCGGCGGACCGCTGTCTTCGTGACCGCGACCCGCGCCTACGCAAGCCCGGGCTGAGGACGGGCGCAGCCAACCGCCGGGGGCGGAAGGTCGTCAGCGACACGGCCCCCGCCGGGGCGGGCCACGAACCTCTGCCTACCCGCCTAGACGGCTCTGCGGCGCCCCCCGAAGACCAGGCGCAGGATCGCGAGCAGGATGACGGCGCCGATGATCGCGACGACCAGGCTGCCCCAGAAGCCGAACTGCGTGGTCGGAAAGATCAGCCGCATGATGAGGCCGCCGACGAAGGCGCCGACGACGCCGACCACGATGTCGGCGAGGCAGCCGAAGCCGCGGCCGCGGACGAGCCGGCCGGACACGGCGCCGGCGATCAGCCCGATGACGATCCACGCGATCAGGTTGCCTGGTTGCAGGGCGCTGGACATTGCGCATTCCTACCCGTGGGTCCGCTCGGTCAACCGTCGTCCACCCGGGACTGTCGAGGGAGCCTTCCGCGAGCTGCCGTTCGGGGCCTTGATCGCGGCGGTGGCTGTGCGAAGCTGGAACCCATGCCCGCACCGCTGGGAGTGTTGCTGATGACGTTCGGATCGGCGCAGAACGCCGCCGAGGTGCCCGCCTACATGCGCAGCGTGCGCCACGGCGGAGATCCCGACCCCGAGCTCGTCGCCGAGTTCCAGCGCCGCTACGAGCTGGTCGGCTGGTCGCCCCTCGTCAGGATCACGATCGCCCAGGGGGAGGCGCTGCAGCGGCGGCTCGATGCGGAGCGGGGCCCGGGGTCGGTCCTGGTGCGCGTCGGCATGCTCCACTCGACGCCGACGATCGAGGACGCGATGCGCGACCTGGCGGCGGCCGGTGTTCGTCGCGTCCTCGGCATCGTGCTCGCGCCGCAGTTCTCGCCGATCATCATGGGCGGCTACGAATCGGCCTTGCGGTCTACTGCGCAGCGGCATCTGGCGGGCGCCGAGGTCCTGGTCGCGGGACCCTGGCACACGGTGCCGAGCTTCGTCGAGGATCTGGCGGAGCGGGTGGAGCGGGCGCTCGCCGAGTTCGGCGACCGCGAGCAGGTCGCGATCCTGTTCACGACGCACAGCCTGCCGAAGCCGGTCGTCGACCGCGACCCCCAGTACCTGGACCAGATCCGAGAGACGATCGAACTCGTCGTTCAGCGCGCACGCCTGCGGCCAGAGCAGTGGCAGTTCGCGTACCAGAGCGCGGGGCACACGCCGGAGGCATGGCTGACACCGGACCTGAAGGACCTGCTGCCGGGGATCAAGGAGCGGGGCCGGTCGGACGTCCTCGTCGTGCCGGTGCAGTTCCTCGCCGACCACCTGGAGATCCTCTACGACATCGACGTCGCGGCGCGGGAGGAGGCGGAGGAGGCCGGGCTCACGTTCCACCGAGTCGCCCTGCCGAACGTGTCGCCGACGTTCATCCGAGCGCTCGCCGAGGTCGTGGAGCGGGACGGCAACCTGGTCGGCGCCCCTCCGACGTCCGCCCCTGCCTGAACTCCCCACGAGACTCCGCAAGCTCCATCTCGCGGGAGTTCGCGACCGGTCGTCGCTCGGCGACACGGGACGGGTTGCGCTAATTGTCGACAATCAACGGGGCGAGGACGCTTCGCGATATGGTTGCAGGATGGACACCGCAGACCGGCTCGACCGCGCGCTCCAGGGCGTCATCCCCCCGCTGATCACGCCGCTCACCGCCGGCGGCGGGCTCGACGAGGAAGCGTTGGTCCGGCATGCGCAGCATTGCCTCGACGCCGGCTGCACGGGCGTCTTCCTGAGCGGCAGCAGCGGAGAGGGGCCCTGGCTCACCGCCGCGCAGCGCCGGCGCATCGTGGAGGCGGTCGCCGCCCGGGGCACGCTCGTCCTCGCCGGCACCATGCTCCCCGGGACCTCGATGACGCGCGAGGCGGCACTCGAGGCAGAGGCGGCCGGTGCCGCCGCCATCGTCGTCAGCGCGCCCTACTACTTCGGAGCCGACGAGGACACGATCGTCCGCCACGTCGAGGCCGTGGTCGAGGCGGTCACGGTTCCCGCCCTGCTCTACAACATCCCGCAGCTGACCCACAACCCGATGACGGCCGGCGTCGTCGCGCGTCTGGCCGCCGACCCGCGGATCGTCGGGATCAAGGATTCCAGCGGCGATCGGGCGCTCTTCGCCAGCCACCTCGAGATTCGTGAGCAGCATCCGTTCCGCGTCCTGCAGGGAGCCGAGGAGCGCATGGGGGACAGCCTGCGCGCCGGCGCGGACGGCCTCGTCCCCGGTCTCGCGAACGTGGCGCCCGAGCTTTTCGTCGCGCTGCAGCAGGCGGTGATCGCGGGTGACGGGGCGGCGGCGGACGCCGAGCAGACGATCAGCCGGCTCCGCGGGATCTACGACATCGCACCGACGTTCGCCGCGATGAAGGCAGCCTGCGAAGTGCTTGGTGTCTGCGGCCGCACGCCGGCGGCACCGCTGGCTCCGGCCACGGAGCCCCAGGTGGAGCGGATCGCGCAGCTTCTGACGGGCGTCGGGCTGATGGCGGCGACCGCCTGACGGACCTGGTGCGGCGGAATTCACCGTACGATCGAGAGTCACGTGCCGACTGAATCTGTGCCGGGTCCGGTCGGGGCCGGCCTCTCGCCGATGGTGCGTCGCGCCCTCACCGACGAGGTCGCCGACGCGATCCGGGACGCGATCGTCACCGGGCGGCTGCCGGTCGGGCAGCGCGTACGCGAGGACGAGCTCGCGGAATCGCTGCAGGTGAGCCGGGGGCCGGTCCGCGAGGCGCTGATCCGCCTGCGGGCCGAGGGCCTGATCGAGCATCAGAGCCATCGCGGCGCCACGGTGAGGCAGCTCGGCCGCGGCGACGTGCTCGAGATCTACACGCTGCGGACCGCGCTCGAGCGCCTGGCCGGCGACTGGGCGTGTACGAACGCGACCGAGCAGGAGCTGCAGGCGGTGCGCTCGACGGTGGACGGATTTCCGGCCGCGGCAGCCGCCGGCCGGTCCGCGGTCGGCGCGCTCGACATCGCGTTCCACGACGCCTTCTTTCGCGCCGCGCACCACGATCGGCTGCTGCACGCATGGCGCTCCCTGCGCTCACAACTGCTGCTCTTCCTGCTCCAGACCCCGGCGCTCGGCGACGACGTCGAGGTGCGCTGGCCGCCCTTGCACCTGGAACTGCTCGAAGCGCTGTCGGCGCGGGATCGGCATCGCCTCGACCGCCTGATCACGAACCACGTGACGGCGAGCTCGCGGCGTGTGTTGAAGGACTTCGAGGGGCGGCCCGACCCGCACCGCTCGCCGGAGCCGCCGCCGTCGCCGCCCGAGTTCGGGCTCGGGCCCGCTCGCCGCCGGGTCATCGCGGAGGAGGTCGTCGACGCGATTCGTGGCGCGATCGGCCAGGGCCGGCTGCGCCCGGGCGACCGCCTGCGCGAGGACGAGCTGGCCGCCGAGCTCCAGGTGAGCCGGGGACCGATTCGCGAGGCGATCCTGCGCCTCATCGAGGAGGGTCTGGTCCGGCACGAGCGACATCGCGGCGCGACGGTGACTCGACTCGATCCTCACGACGTCGACGAGCTGTTCAGTCTGCGGGCGGCGCTCGAGCGGCTCGCCGCCGGCCTCGCCTGCGGCGTCGCGACGGACGCCGAGATCGAGCGCCTGAACCAGCTGCTCGATCCGATCGGCGAGGCGCCGGCGAACTCGGCGGCGCTGCTCGAGGGTGGCGTGGCGAGGTTGGACGCGGCGTTCCACGACGCGCTCTTCGTGGCGTCCCACCACCGGCGTCTCTACCAGGCGTGGCGGCCCCTGCGCGGACAGATAACGCTCTTTTTGGGCGTGCCGCGGTCGGCGGTCGAGGACGGGGGCGCCGCCGGTGAGGAGGTGCTCACCCGCTGGCGTCGAGATCACCAGCAGCTCGTCAACCTGCTTGCGCAGCGCGACGCGACCGCCCTGCAGGAGATGGTCGCCGACCATGTCGCCCAGACCCACGAGCGGGCCCTCTACGCCGTGCTGCGCGAGCGCTGACCGTCCTCGCGCCGGTCCTGGCGGGGCGCGCACAATGGTGGTCCACCGCGCCGGCGGTGAGACGCGACGACGGAGGGTGACGGTGACTGGTGAGACATCGGTCGGGCGCAAGCTGCGCTCGCGGGCGTGGTTCGACAATCCGTCGAACCCGGACATGACAGCGCTCTACCTCGAGCGCTACCAGAACTATGGCCTGACGAAGGACGAGCTCCAGTCGGGGCAGCCGATCGTCGGTATCGCGCAGACGGGCTCCGATCTCTCGCCCTGCAACCGCCATCACCTGGTGCTCGCGCAGCGCGTTCGCGAGGGGATCCGCGAGGCGGGCGGGATCGCAATCGAGTTTCCGGTGCATCCGATCCAGGAGACCAGCAAGCGGCCGACCGCGGCGCTCGATCGCAACCTCGCCTATCTGGGCCTGGTCGAGATCCTGTACGGGTACCCGCTGGACGGCGTCGTCCTCATGGTCGGATGCGACAAGACGACGCCGGCCTGCCTGATGGCGGCGGCGACCGTCGATCTGCCGGCGATCGCGCTCTCGGTCGGCCCGATGCTCAACGGGTGGTTCCAGGGCCGGCGCACCGGGTCGGGCACGATCGTCTGGAAGGCGCGGGAGATGCTGGCGGCGGGCGAGATCGACTATCCGGGCTTCGTCGAGCTCGTCGCGTCGTCGGCCCCTTCGACCGGCTACTGCAACACGATGGGCACGGCGACAACGATGAACTCGCTCGCCGAGGCGCTCGGGATGCAGCTGCCCGGCTCCGCCGCGATTCCGGCCCCCTATGCGGATCGCGGGAAGATGGCCTACCGGACCGGGAAGCGGATCGTCGACATGGTCCGCGAGGACCTGAAGCCGTCCGACATCCTGACCAAGGACGCGTTCCTCAACGCGATCCGGGTGAACTCCGCGATCGGCGGCTCGACGAACGCACCGATCCATCTCAACGCGATCGCCCGTCACATCGGCGTCGACCTGTCAATCGAGGAATGGCAGACCTACGGCGAGGACGTGCCGCTGCTCGTGAACCTCCAGCCCGCGGGGGAGTACCTCGGCGAGGACTACTACCACGCGGGCGGCGTGCCGGCCGTCGTCGGGCAGCTGCTCGAGCAGGGCCTGCTCCACGAGCGAGCGCTGACCGTCAACGGCCACACGCTCGCCGAGAACTGCGGCGGCGTCGAGATCCAGGATCAGAACGTGATCCGCCCCTTCTCGCAGCCGCTGACCCAGCGGGCCGGATTCCGCGTGCTGAAGGGCAATCTGTTCGACGCCGCGATCATGAAGACGAGCGTGATCTCGGACGAGTTCCGAGCTCGCTACCTCTCCGACCCCGAGGACCCGGACGCGTTCGAGGGACGCGCGGTCGTCTTCGACGGGCCGGAGGACTACCACCGCCGGATCGACGACCCCGACCTCGGCATCGACGACCGCACGCTGCTGTTCATGCGCGGCGCCGGCCCGATCGGGTATCCGGGTTCCGCCGAGGTCGTCAACATGCGGCCGCCGGCCTACCTGCTCGTCGAGGGTACGCACGCGCTCCCCTGCATCGGCGACGGGCGGCAGTCCGGCACCTCGGGTTCCCCCTCGATCCTCAACGCGTCGCCCGAGGCGGCGGCCGGCGGCGGGCTCGCGCTGTTGCGGACGGGAGATCGCGTGCGCATCGATCTGGGGCGCGGAACGGCGGACATGCTCCTCTCCGAGGACGAGCTCGCTCGCCGGCGCGAGGAGTTGGAGCGGGGCGGGGGCTTTCCCGTGCCGGCGAGCCAGACCCCGTGGCAGGAGATCCAGCGGGGCATGGTGGATCAGCTCTCCGACGGGATGGTCCTGAAGCCGGCGGTGCGGTATCAGCGGGTGGCGGCGAACGCCGGCATCCCGCGTGACAACCACTGACCCGAAGCGTTCGCCCCCGCCCCTCCGGGCACCGGTGAACGGCGGCGTCGGTGGCTCGCCGCCGCCGCTGCTCGTCACCGCCGCCGGCAACGATCAGAGAGTCGCGTAGAGGTCCACCGGCACGCCGTCGGGATCACGCACCTGCGCGTACCGCTGTCCCCAGAAGGCATCCCACGGCTCTTTGTCCCCGTGGAAGCCCCCTGCGGTCAGGCGCGCGTAGACCTGGTCGACCTGGCTCGGGCTCTCGCACTGGAACGCGAGCGCGAACTGGTTGCCGGTCTCGCGGTGCCATTCGGGGCGGAACTTTCTCACCTCGTCTTCGGAATCGAGCATCAGGCGCAGGCCGTTGGGCAGCGGGATGTCGACATGTCCCTCGTGGTGCGCGTCGGGGACCTGCAGGCCGAGCAGACCGTAGAAGCTGAGCGACCGCCCGAGGTCGGAGCTGACGATGCCGACCGCGTTCAGCACGGGAACCATGATCTTCCTCCGAGCTTGTGCATGGCTCCGTTCTAACGGACCTGGCAGGCCCCCGTCTTGAACGTTTCAGACGCGCAGACGCGTGGTCCGCAGCTGGTTCGGGGTCCGCCCGGCCAGCACCCGAGTCTCCCGGCTCAGGTGCGCCTGGTCGGCGTAGCCGGCCCGCAGCGCCAGTTCGGCCAGACCGGCGCCGGGACTGCCGCAGGTGGCCAGGAAGGCCTGGAAGCGGAGCACCCTCTGCAACAGCTTGGGGCCGTATCCGATCGAGGCAACGAAGCGGCGGTGTAGCTGACGCTCGGAGATCCCCGCCCACTCGGCCAGCCGGATCGGGGCCACCGTCGCCCCGCCTCTGCTCCACAACCGGACCCCTGCCTCGACCACGGCATCGGGCTCCTCGACGGCCGGAAGGCGCTGCAGGACCCATTGCTCGAGGACGCCGGCGGCCTGGCGAAGGGTCGCGGACCCAGCCAGCTCCTCGGAGATCTCGCCGGCATCGGGCGCCAGCAGCTCGAGATCGACGAGCTGGTCACGCAATGCAGACGCCGGTACCCCGAGGAACAGTGGGCACATGCCCGGCCGGAAGCGCATCCCGACACAGAAGGCGCGCTCGGCCGGTCCCCACTTCGGGGCGGTGTCGGCACCAGCGATGAACAGGCGACGGCCGTCCCAGATCACATCCATGCAGCCGTCTGGCAGCACCGGCTCGGCCGGCTCAGCCGGCTCAGGGCGGGGCGGCCCCAGCCCGCCCGTCCAGCCGCAGGCCAGGTAGCGGCGCAGGGGCAGAGGCGCAGTCCATTCCAGATAGCCGGCCGGCCCGGTGATCGCTGGCGCCACGATCCCAGTCTGACAGCCTGATGTCAGCCCGACCCCCGCCGGGCCGGCCATCCTGATTCTCCTGGTGGACCGTTCTCACCGCCGCCCGCGGCGCCCATCAGCTCTCGATGCGGCGGACGATCGCTGGCCGTCAGCCACCGGCGACCGCTCGAGCGCGGGTGGGAGCTGCCGATCGACCTAGGCGACCGAGCCCCGGCGAGACCCGCCCTCGCCGATCTTCGGTCCGAAGTCGGGAGCGGCGGCGACGAGCGAATCGATGTAGCGAAAGCGTTCGTAGCGGTGCTGCATCAGCGCCTCCGCCGGTTGGTCGAGCAGCGGCTCGAGGTGGCGCCAGAGGGCTCCGTCGACCGTCCTCGCCGCAGCTTCCGGGTCCGTGTGCGCGCCACCGGGCGGCTCCGGGATCACCTCCTCGACGACCCCCATCGCGTGCAGGTCGCGCGAGGTGATCTGGAGCTGCTCCGCCGCCTCCACCTTGCGGCCGTTGTCGCGCCACACGATCGACGCCGCGGCCTCCGGGGACGCGACCGAGTAGATCGAGTTCTCC
>JBAPVZ010000263.1:0-2759 GCA_049283435.1 Candidatus Dormiibacterota bacterium | reverse complement strand
CCTGGAGCCGCCGCAGCCGTCGCCTCGCGCGGCTGCTGCGCATCCTGGCGACGGTGATTCGCGAGCCGGGTCTGCACCCGGCGCGCCTCGCGGCCCAGATCGGCACCTCCGAGCGCACGCTCTACCGGGACCTGGAGCACCTGCGCGAGATCGGATTCCAGGTCATCTACAGCGAGGGCTACCGGTTGCAGGAAGCGCTGCTCCTGAGCCCCGACGTACATGCCGGGCCGCACGGCTTGACCGAGGCCTATGCCGAGCTCCGCCGGCTCGTCGAGAAGGAGTCGGCGCCCACCTTCGCCGCCCAACTCGACGCCGAGGTCGCAACACTCGCGCCGGCGGCGCTCGCCGCCCTCTTCGCGGAGGCCGTCGAACGCCGCCTCGCACTGCCCAACCGATCTCGAAGGAGCCGTTCATGACCGATGCGCCGATCCTGCTGATCGCCCTGGGCGACGACGATCCGAGCTTCCGCTATGCGACCGGGTTCGGCGTCGAGCAGGGTCTCTACCTGCGTCATGCCGACGGCGACGACGTGCTCGCGGTCTCCCTCCTCGAGCTGGGACGGGCGCAGGCGCAGGCGCGCGTCGCTCGGGTCGTGGACCGAGCCGATTGGGGCTGGCGGGATGGGGTCGAGCCGGCGGCGAATTGGGCCCGTGTCGCGAGTCGCCTGCTCCAGGACCGGCAGATCACGCGGGTGCGCGTCGCACCCGATCTCGGGGCGGCCGCTTATCTTGCGCTGCGCGATGCGCTCGCGTCGCGCGATGCCGGCATCGAGGTCGAGATCGTGTCCGACCTCCTGGTCCCCGAGCGGAGGCAGAAGTCCGACGCCGAGGTGTCGCAGATCGCGCGCGCGCAGGCGGCCGCGGAGGCGGCGCTCGTCGCGGTCGTGCACGACCTGCGGGAGGCGACGCCCGGCGAGGACGGGCGGCTCTGGCAGGGCGCCTCGCCGCTCACCTCCGAGCGCCTGCTCGTGCGGTGCCAGGGGGTGCTCCTGGAGCACGGATGCGCGAATCTGCAGGCGATCATCGCCGGATCGCCGGAGTGCGCGATGCCGCACTTCCGCGGCGCCGGACCGATTCGGGCCGGCGCGCCGGTCATCATCGACATCTTCCCGGGCGACCTGCTGACCGGGTATCACGGCGATCTGACCCGCACCGTGGTGGTCGGCCCGATACCGCCCCAGATCGCGGCCATGCACCAGGCATGTCTCGACGCGATGGTGGCAGCATATGCTGTGTTGGGGGGCGGCGCCGACGGCCGGGACGTCCACCGCGCCGCCTGCGCCGCGCTCGTCGACGCCGGGTTCGGCAGCGCCACCGAGGGCCTGGAAGGCACGCCCGGCGCTCCGCGCATGATCCACTCGACCGGACATGGCGTCGGCCTCGAGGTGCACGAGGCGCCCGCGCTGCGCGACGCCCACTACCCGCTCCTCGCCGGCGACGTCGTCAGTGTCGAGCCGGGTCTCTACCTGGATGGCCTCGGCGGGGTCCGAGTCGAGGACCTGGTCGTCGTGACCGACGGCGGCTATCGCAACCTGACGCACCTACCGACCGGGCTCGATCCCGCCGGCTATTAGCTAGCTCAGGCGCTCGACGAGATGGAACCACTCCAGGACGACCGGCGTCGCGTCGTCCACCGTGAAGTCGGGATCCTGCAGGGCGGCGCGCATCTCGTCGCTGTGCCAGAACGCTTCGTGGTCGGCGCGCCAGGCGGGCACGCTCGTATGGCCTTCGCCCTCTGCGACCGCGTGCGCGAGGTCGACGTCACCGAGCGGGACGACACGGACGCTCGTCACCTCGATGACGGCAACCGGCCGGTCGCTGGAGTCGACGACGATCGACCGTTCGCCAGGCCTCGGCAGGGCCTCCTCCTCGACCTGATAGTTCGCGACGAGCCCTGTCGTCGAGAGCTTGCGCCCGTCGAGGATCGCCGCGACGAGGCGATCTCGAAGCGGTCCTGGAAATGCGAACTCCGCGATCGGCAGGCCAGCGAGGTGGCTCGCAGCGGGAGATTCGTCCATGTTCGCTAACGGTACGCCGGGCCGTCCGATCGCCTGACGCAACCGGCCCGATGCGGACATTCGGGGCACATCGTGCCATTCCAGCGCCGGCCAGCTGGTTTGCCCGGGCGGTTCGGGACACCGGTCTCGGTCCGGACGGGGACTTGCCTGACCGGTACACCGAGGTACCCATGGCGCCGACCGGGTGGAGCGTCCATGGTGATCGTCAGATGAGACTCCGAAGATATCTGGTGGGCTTCTTCGCGATCGCGGCGCTTGCGGTCGTCGGGGTGCTCGGGTACGCGTTCCTGTTCACGAGCGGCTTCGGGCCGCTGCAGCACGGCAACACGCCGTGGCTCGGCAACCAGCCGTCCTCCAGCCAGGGCGGCAACTGGTCGGGCGATCCCTCCGGCAAGGGCAAGGGATCCGGCAGCGGCGACGCTCCCGATGCGGGCACCGGAGGCGGAACCCAGACGCCCGAGCTGCCGAGCGGCGCGCTCGTCCTCGTCGGAGCCATCCCCGTGGCCGGTGCGGTGCTGCTCTACCGCCGCCGGCGCGGGTATGCAGCACACGCTTGAGCGGCGGACGCCGCTGCGGGCCGCCCGGCTGCCGGCCGCGTTCCTGATCGGGGCGCTGGCCGTCGCCTACGTGCCCGTCCTCCTGCACGGAATCGACGTCTGGCGCTCCGACAGCGAGCTCTCGTTCGGGTTCGTCGTGCCGCCGATCGCGCTTCTGCTCGTCTGGTGGCGCCACCCCCGAGGCA
>JBAPVZ010000262.1:0-2055 GCA_049283435.1 Candidatus Dormiibacterota bacterium | reverse complement strand
GCCCGGGCCGGCCGTCGCGGCCAGCCCGCTCCGGGAGGAGGCGGCTGCCTGGCGTACGGAGTGGGAGGAGGAGGGGGCCGAGCCGCCCCGGGCGGCCCAGGGTCCTGTCGCCGGGCGGCCCAGGATCGTCGTCGTGGAGGAGAGCGCCGGCCTGCGTGCGCACCTCGTCCACCTGCTCGGCCGGGACTGGGAGGTGGTGGGCCTGAGCGACGGCGCCGAGGCCCTGGCCGTGGTGAAAGAACACCCGCCCGACCTGGTGCTGGCCGAGGTCGTGCTGCCGCATCTGGACGGCCTCGCCCTGCTCGGAGCCCTGCGTGCCAATCCGGCCACGGCCACGGTCCCGATGATGCTGATCGCGAGCCGGCCCGGCGAGGAGGCGGCAGTCGACGCCCTGGAGCACGGGCCGGACGACTACCTCGTCAAACCCTTCTCCGGGCGTCTGCTGGTCGCCAGGGTCCGAGCCAGCCTGGCGTCGGCCAGGGCCCGACGAAAGCAGCAGGCGCAGCTGCAGGCATCCCTCGAGATCACGCAGGCCACGCTCACCGGAGAGGGGATCGAGGCCGTGCTCAAGCTGGTCGCGCGCCGCGCCCGTGACCTCCTGGAGGCCGACGGAGCCCACGTCGCCATCCCGGCCGCCGCCGAGGGCCTCCGGCCGGTGACGATCGGCGACGGGTGCGCCTGCGGTGACCTGCTCGCCGCCGCCAAGCAGGGAGGCGAGCTCGCCGGGGAGACGGTCGTCGGCAGCCGGCGGGTGATCGCACCCCTGGCGGTGCAGGCGCAGCCGATCGGCGTCCTCGGTGTCTGTCGCCAGGCCGGCGGTGAGCCCTTCGCCCCCGAGGACGCACAGCTGCTGGCGCTCTTCGCGAACCAGGCCGCGCTCGCGATGGAGCAGGGCCGGGTCTACCAGGTGATGCAGCGGCTGTCGGTGATGGAGGAGGAGCGGGCGCGCATCGCGCGCGACATTCACGACGACACGCTGCAGTCGCTCGGTGCGATCACGCTTCGGCTCAGCCTGGTCGCCAAGGGCCAGATCGACGAGGACCAGCGGCGCTCGATCGAGGGCCTCCTGGGGCTGACCAGGGACTCCGCCGAGCGCCTCCGCGCACTCGTGTTCGACCTTCGCGCCGACGTCCTGGAGCAGGGCCTGATCCATGCGCTGCAGTCGTACGTGTTCGAGGCCCCGACCCCGCTGCCCCTGCGCTGCCGCATCGTCTCCCGCCTCAGGACGGAGCCGCCGATGCACGTGAGCCTGGTGCTCTACCGGGTCGCGCAGGAGGCCCTCACCAACGTCCGCAGGCATGCTCTGGCGAGCACGGTGAGGCTCACGCTGGACGAGGTGCGGGGTGGGATCCGGCTGCGGGTGCACGACGACGGGCGCGGCTTCGTGCCGCGCGCCGGCCCGGGAGTGCCCGGACATCTGGGGCTGGCCGGGATGCGCGAGCGCGCCGAGCTGGCCGGGGGCAGCTTCTCCATCGAGAGCTCGCCCGGCCGCGGGACGACCGTGCAGGTGTGGATACCCGTGCCGGGCGGGATGCCGCCCCGCCTGTCCTGAGTCGCGACTACCGCGGGGTCCGCCGCATGCGGGCCAGCTCGTGATCCCCGAGGCGGCGCCGATCGATCTCGCCGGAGGTGGTGTGGGGCAGCGATTCCACGAGCTCGATCTGCCGGGGATAGGCGTGCGCAGGCAATCGCCGCCGGCAGAAATCCACCAGCTCACCCGGCGCCGCCTGGGCGGACGGCGTCAGGCGGACGAACGCCTTGAGCGCGAAGCCGGTGAAGGCGTCCGGCATGCCGACCACCGCCGCCTCGGCGACGGCCGCGTGCTCGCGCAATCGAGCCTCCACCTCTGCGACCGACACCGGATTGCCCAGCACCGGGATCAGATCATCGGTCATCGCCGCCGCCCCGGTCGGTCTCCGTGCCGGGCAGGATCAGGTAGCCCGGGGCCGGCCGGCGCAGCAGGTCCAGCTCATCGATCCCGAGCGCGCCGGCCACTCCGTGCAGCTCGTCCGGGCCGGCGCGGCGCTCCCCGCGCTCGATCGCCGACAGCACGGC
>JBAPVZ010000261.1:0-2271 GCA_049283435.1 Candidatus Dormiibacterota bacterium | reverse complement strand
GGTCGGTGCCCAGCCGGCGCAGGCTCGCCTCGCAACCCTCGATGAGGTGGTGCCGCGATTGGCCGCGCGCGTTCGGCCCCTCACCCATCGGGCTCTGCACCTTCGTCGCGACGAGGACGTCCTGACGGCGCTTGCCGAGCGCCTTCCCGAGCACTTCCTCCGAGCGACCCTCCGAATAGACGTCGGCGGTGTCGAAGAAGTTGATGCCGGCCTCCAGGCACGCGTCGACCATCGCCGTCGCTTCCTCGACCTGCACCTGGCCCATCGCCCGGTGCCGGCCCGCGCCGCCGAACGTCATCGTGCCCATGGTGAGGGCCGACACCTGCAGCCCGCTGCCACCGAGCGATCGCATCTTCATGTCCTGTCCTCTCCTCCTCATCGAGCCGGCGCCATCATCCAGGGCCCCACGCAGCGGAGCTTGCGGAGTTCGTGGGGATGTCAGTCGTGCGCCGCCGCGAGCGGCCCGTCGAATCCGAGCCCCGCGAGCAGCGCTCCGAGATCCCGCTCGTCCTGCGCTCCGATCTCGCTCAGCGGCGGCCGCACCCTCCCGACCGGCAGCCCTCGAAGCCTCGCCGCCGCCTTGACGAGCGTAACGGCATACCCCGGACGCCGACGGCGGATCGCGGCGAAGGGCAGGATCGCGGTGTCGAGCAGCGCGTGCATCGTTGCCGTGTCCCCCTCCCGCGCCGCCGCGTAGAACGGCACCGCGACCTCGGGCAGGAAGTTCAGGATTGCGGATGAGTAGCCGCGGGCGCCACAGAAGGTGAGCGCCTGGGCATGGATCTCCGCCGTCGGCATCCCGTTCAGCAGCAGCAGATTCCCGCCGGTGGCGCGCCGTATGTCGAGCAGTCGCTCGACCTGCCCGATGCCATCCTTGACCCCGATCACGTTCGGTTCCGCGGCCAGCCGGGCGACGCTTTCCGGCTCGAACACGACCTGATCGCGCTGATAGAGGATCACGCCGAGGGGCGTCGAGCGGGCGACGGCGCGGTAGTGCGCCTCCAGGCCGTCGGCGGCGCCGACCGACAGATAGGGCGGCAGCACGAGCAGCCCGTCGACGCCGGCCCGGGTCGCGAGCTGCGCCAGCGCGCTCGCCGGCGCGGTGCCATAGCCGACGCCGGCGACGACCGGTGCACGACCATCCACGTGGCGGACGCAGGCGTCGAGCAGGCGGCCGTACTCCTCCCGGGACAGCGCGGCGAACTCGCCGGTACCGCAGGCCGGGAACACCGCGATCGCGCCCGCGCCGAGCAACAGGTCGACCTGGTTGCGGAACGCATCGAGATTCAGGTCGCCGTCGGCGGTGAACGGGGTGACCGGGAACGCGAGCAGGCCTTCCAGACGGCTGGCGAGCGCGGTGGGGGTCAGGGCCATGGGTGGTGATCTCCTCGATGTGGCTCAGTGCCAGTCTTCGACGATGTGGTCGGAGATGAAGTCCCAGTCGATGTCGTGGCCAAGGCCGGGAATCGAGGGGAGCGGGATCTGTCCGTCGGCGTCGATCGCGTCGATCGGCGTCTTCAGCCAGGGCGCCTCACCGTCGAAGTCGAGGTGCGGGTGCAGCAGGCCGCGCTCGTAGTACTCGCCGGGAATCGGCATCGCGGCCAGCACCTGCAACGCTCCGGCACCCCCGCCGTGCAGCTCGAGGCGAAGGTTGAACGCCTCGCACAGGTGCGCGGTTTTCATGACGTGGGTGATGCCGCCGTGCTCGAGGCCGGTGCGAATGATGTCCGCCGCACCCCGCAAGATCCACTCGGCGCGGCTCTGCAGGCCGCCGGCCACGGACTCGGGGCCGCAGATCGGCAGCTCCAGGTTTTCGCACAGCCAGACGAACGAGGACACGCTGTACTCGTCCATCGGCTCCTCCATCCAGTGGAAGTCGAGCTCCTCGATGGCCCGGCCGAGCTCCAGTGCCTCGGCGCGCGTGTAGTTGTGGAAGGGATCGAGCATCAGGTGGATGTCGGGCCCGACCGCCTCCCGGACCGCCCGGCAGGCGGCGACGTCGCGGCGCAGGTCGGGGCCGTAGGGCGGCATCCAGGTGTGGAGCTTCACCGCTTTGTAGCCCTGAGCGACGCACGCCTTCGCGAACGCGGCGTACGACTCGGGGGTGTCGAGGCCGCCCGGGATGTCGTCGCCGCACATCGTGCTCGCGTAGGCCGGCACGCGGTCCCGGAAGCCACCGAGCAGCTGGTAGACGGGGAGCCCGGCCGCGTTGCCGGCGAGATCCCACAGCGCCTGGTCGACGACGCCGAGATGCTTGTCGGACAGACCCAC
>JBAPVZ010000260.1:0-5811 GCA_049283435.1 Candidatus Dormiibacterota bacterium | reverse complement strand
GAGGCGCTCGGCACGTTCGGCCAGCAGGGTCTCTACCTCGCAAGCTACTGGACCTATCCGCCGACCGGCAGTCCGGCGAACGCCGCGTTTCGGCTGTATCGCAACTACGACGGCAAGGGCTCGGTCTTCGGGACCCAGAGTCTGCCCGTCGCGGTCGATCAGGCAGGGGTTCGCGCGTACGCCGCCAAGCACACGGAGTCCGGCCGGCAGCACGGCGAGGTGGACGTGGTGCTGACGAACGAGAGCGGGACGAGCCCGGCGACTGTCCACGTCGCCGCCGGGTCTCCCCAGCGGGGCACCGTCTACATCGTCCCGCCGGGCCAGGGCACGATCGTTACCGAGCGCAACATTCCGCTGGACGATGTTCACCTGCCGCCGATGTCGGCGGCGATCGTCACGGTGGCGGCATGATCAGCAGCCCTCCGCTGGCCCCGATTCGTCATCTGAGGGAGGTCGTCGGCGACCGCCTCGAGGACGTGCGCGAGGCCGAGTTCCCGAAGGTCGGCGCGCGACGCATCATCCTCGGCACGGCCGGGCTCGCAATCCTTCTCGGCGCGATCGGCCTGTTCGTGCAGCCGGCCGTCGGCACGGCGCTCGTCGCGATCGGCGTCATCCCCTGGCTCTGGTCGAAGCCGATTCGCGGCCTCTACCTGCTGGCCGGGATGGTTGCACTGATCGAGCAGTTCGGGCTCGGCTACCCGGACTCCCTGACCGATAGGATCCCCCTCTGGCTGAACCTCAACAACACCGCCGGCTTCCCGCTGTCGATCACGCCGTTCGAGGTGCTGCTGGGAGTCATCGCGATCGTGACCGCCGCCAGGGGATACCTCACGGGTCGTCTGCACCTCTCGTTCGGCCGTCTCTCCCCCGCCTACTACGCATTCGCCGCCGTGCTGCTGATCGGCGAGATCAACGGCCTGCTGACGGGCGGTGACTTCAAGCTTTCGCTGTGGGAGCTTCGCCCGCAGGCGTACGGGTTCATCGTCTTCCTCCTGACCGGTGCGCTGGTCCGCGAGCGACGGCAGCTCGTCACGCTCGGCATCGTCTTCGCGGTCGCCGAACTGATGAAGGCGATCCTCGGCGACTGGCGCTACCTGATCACGATGGGACGCAACCTCGGTGTGCACGAGACGCTGCTCGGCCACGAGGACTCCTACTTCCTGCTGCTGTTCCTCGTCACTGCGCTCGCGGCGCTCGCCTGGTGGCGGATCCGGCGGTTGTGGATCCCGCTGGTGGTCGCCAGCCCGCTCGTGGCGCTCGCGCTCATCGCGAACGAACGAAGAGCCGGAATTCTGGCCCTCGTGATCACGCTGTTCCTCCTCGCGGTCCTTGTGATCCGTTATGCGAAGCGCGCGCGCAAGGTCGCGATCATCGTCTGCGCGATCGCGATGCTCGGCCTGGCCGGCATCGTCGCGACGTCTTGGAACACGCAATATGGCATCCGATCCGAGATCGTGTCCCCGGTACGCACGGTCCTCGACCCGGGCAACGTGAGCGCTCGCGATCTGTCGTCGGACCTCTACCGGACCGCCGAAAACTCGAATCTGCAGTTCACCTTCAAGCTTTCCCCGATCATCGGCTACGGCTTCGGCAAGCCGTTCCTGACACCGACCCCGATGGCGGACATCAGCCAGCTGTACTCGCTGTGGAACGTGATTCCACACAACTCGCTGCTCTGGGTCCCGATGCGGATGGGCCTGCTCGGGATGGTCACGTTCTGGGGCCTCGTCGGCCTCGCGCTGATGGAGGCGATACGAGGCGTGCGCACGGCCGGTGACCGGCTGCTGCAGGGTGTCGGTGCGTTCGTCGCCTGCGCGATCGTCGGCGAGCTGCTGTTCGCCTACGCCGACCTGCAGCTCGAGAATCCCCGCAACATGGTCGCGTGGGGGATCCTGCTCGGCCTCGTCAACGTGCTGCCCCGGCTCGCCGCGCGGCGGAAGGGTGCGGCATCACTCGAGGCGATCGATGCAACCCCCTGACCAGCGACGTTTTGCGTTCGTGCTCGAGCAGACGCTCGGACATGCCGCACACACGCGCAACATCGAGCGGCTCCTGCAAGCCGACGGGGTCGGCGCCGACCTCATCAAGTTGAGCTATCGCAAGCGCGCCGAGCTTCCGCGGTGGGAGCGGTTGCCCGGCTTTCGTACGTGGTCTTTCCAGGCCAGCCGGGGGGCGCGCGACGGGCTGCAGCACCGACTTCGCCAGGGACGGCTGGACGCGATCTTCATCCACACGCAAGTCGCGGCATTGCTGGCGCCGTCGATCATGCGCACGGTGCCGACGGTCGTCTCGCTCGATGCAACGCCGCACAACGTCGATGCACTTGCCGCGGCCTACGACCACCGGCGCAACGCCGACGTCCTGGAACACGTCAAGGTCCGCATCAATCAACGCGTCTTCCGGCGCGCCGCCGCGCTCGTCACCTGGTGCCACTGGGCGGCGCGCTCGCTGGAGCGGGACTACGACGTCCCTCCGGAGAGCATTCGCGTCATCCCGCCCGGCGTCGAGCTCGGCCTCTTCCGGAAGGTCGCCGTGCGCCGTCCGGGTCCACCCCGGATCCTCTTCGTCGGCGGACAGCTCGAACGCAAGGGCGGTACCGACCTCCTCCTTGCCATGCAACGGCTGGGAAGCGCAGCGGAGCTGGACATCGTGACCGGCGGCGAGGTCACCGTCCCGGACGGCGTCGTGTGCCGCGTGCACCGCGGGCTCGAGCCGCAATCGCCGCCGCTGCTGGACCTCTATCAGCAGGCAGACATCTTCGCGCTGCCCTCCCGAGGGGACTGCATGCCACAGGCGATCGCGGAGGCGATGGCGAGCGGGCTTCCGGTCGTCGCCTCAACCGTCGGTGCGATCCCCGAGATGGTGACCGACGACGTCACCGGATATCTGGTTCCGCCGTCCAACCCATATCGGCTCGCGCTCGCGCTCGCCAAGCTCGTCCGCGAGCCCTCGCTGCGAGCAGGGATGGGACGTGCCGGCCAGCTGCAGGCGGACGAGGAGCACGACGCCATGCGGAACAATCGCGCCATCGTCGAACTGCTCGGCGAGGTCGCGGCCGGGCCACCGGCCGTGCTCGGGCGGTCGGCGTGACGCCGTTCTGGCGCCGCCTGCGCCGCTACCCGTTGCGGGAGCGCGCATGGGGGCAATGGGTATCCCGCCAATTCACCAGCACCGGCTGGCTCGCCTGTGCGCCGGGATTCCCGAAGGTGCGGGTGCGCAACCTGGGAGGCACGGTCGAGGCGGGGAACTGCCTGTTCTTTTCCGGCGTCCGGCTCGAGGTCGGGCTCGGTGGGCGCCTCCGCATCGGCACCGGGACCTACCTGAATCGAAATACGGAGGTGATCGCCTGGCGGGAGGTGATGATCGGCAACGACTGCCAGGTCGGATGGGACGTCCTGATCATGGACACGGACCAGCACCCGATCCCCGGCCGCGGCATCGACAACCGGCCGGTGCGGATCGGCGATCGGGTCTGGATCGGCGCCAGGGCGATCATCCTGAAGGGCGTCACGATCGGTGACGACGCAGTCGTCGGCGCCGGCGCGATCGTCACCCACGACGTCCCCGCCGGGGCGATCGCTGTCGGGCAGCCGGCGCGCTGCCTCCAATCCGCAGGGAGGAACTGAGCGGTGGGCCGGCCACTGATGCTCGTCTCCGCGAGCGCCGACGGCGAGTTGCGGCGCGCCGTCGCCGAGGGCCGGCGTCCCCGCCCCGAGTTTCTCGCGCTGGAGGCGGACCACGGCGTCGAACTGCTCGACTGGTCACGGCTGCCGCTCGGCGCCGGTCGCCACGGCCGCAGCGGCCTCACGTCGCTCGTGCACGTCGCAAGCGCGCTCGCCCGGTCACGCCGGGTCTCGGCACTCTTCAGCGACGGCGAGCACCTCGGCATCCCGATGGCGCTCGCGCTGCGGCTCGTAGCAGCGCGCATCCCGCATCTGGTGCTTGGGCACAACCTGACGGCGCCCGCCAAGCGCCCTTTCTTCCGGCGCCTGCACGCCGATCGCGGCATGACCCGGATCCTCGTGCACTCGGAGCGCCAGCGGTCAATTGCCGTCAGTGACCTCGGGATCGCCCCCGAGCGCTTGCACGTCGTTCCCTACGTTGCCGACACGGCGTTCTGGCGACCGCGGCCCGTCACCGGTCGCGACCGCCTGATCGTCGCCGCCGGGCTCGAGCATCGCGACTACCGCACGCTCGTCGACGCGCTGCCCGGCCTGCAAGCGTCACTCGTCGCCGCGGTCGGCAGCGTGCACTCGCCGCAGTCCTCGGCACGACTGCCCGAACGATGGCCGGACGGTGCGACCGTTGGCTATGCCGGCTACGAGGGCCTGCGCGAGCATTTCGCAGCCGCGGCCGCGATCGTCGTGCCGGTCGTCGAGACCGACTTCCAGGCCGGCATCACGACCGCCCTGGAGGCGATGGCGATGGCTCGGCCCGTGATCGTCAGCGAGACACGTGGCCTGCGCGGGCTGGTCCGCGACGGGGAAACCGGCCTCGTCGTGCCACCGGGGGACCCGGCCGCACTGCACTGCGCTATGGCGCGTCTCCTCGACGATCCAGCACTCGGCGAGCGCCTGGGGCGGGAGGCGCGCCAGTTCGTCCAGCGCGAATGCTCGCTACCGCGGTTTGCAGCGCGTCTCGCGGACCATCTGGACGCAATCAGCGACGGATCGGCCCTCGCCACCGCAACCCGCTGATCTGCGCGCGAACCCGCGTCATGAACGATGATGACAGCGAAGCGATAGTGACATGTCGGTACACCTGACGCCACAGGGCACGCGTGGCAGCAAACGTCGAGCCGGTGCCGCGATGAAGCTGCTGGGCCGGGTCTCGGCCGTGCTCTATCGTCTCGGCATCAGCCGACGCGCCGGCGCCACGCAGATCCTGTTGCTGACGACGAAGGGCGCGAAGACGGCGCAGGTCCGCACGCACCCTCTCGCCTGGTTCCCCGACGGCGAGGAGGCCTGGCTCGTCGTCGCCTCGTTCGGCGGGTCGGCCTTGCATCCCGCCTGGTATCGCAACCTGGTCGCACATCCGGGGCAGGTGTCAATCGAGGTGGGCAAACGGAAGCTGCGGGTGACACCGCAACTGCTGGAAGGTCCCGAACGGGAGGAGCGGTGGGGGCGCATCGTCGCGACAGCGCCGAACTTCGGCGACTACGCGCAGCGCACCGATCGCGTGCTGCCGGTCATCCGGCTCACGCCGGCCGTCTGACTCAGCCGTCCTCACGCCAGGCGTAAGGGCGGGAGAAGAACCCCTTGAAGCAGACCAGCTCGTCTACGCGCTTGCGCGGCCGGGCCGGGTTGCCGGCGACGACCATGCCGGGCTCGACGTCCTTGGTGACGACGCTGCCGGCGCCGACCAGGGCGCGGGCGCCGATGCGGACACCGGGAAGGATCGTGCTGCCGCCCCCGATGCTGACCAGGTCCTCGACGGTCGCGCCGCGCACGCAGTCGAGGTAGCGCGGGCAGGCAGGATGGGGGTCGTCGGTGAAGACGACACCCGGGCCCAGGAACACGCCGCTTCCGAGCGTCACCTGCTCCAGGAAGCACTGCGAATGGATGCGCGCGTCATTGCCGATGCGATTGCCGGGCTCGAGCACGGCGTGGGTCCCGACGCTGCAGCCGTCGCCGAGCTCATTGTCCTCACGGATCATCGCGCCGTGCCCGCTCTGGAAGCGGGCGCCGATCGTCACCCCGGCGTAGATCGTGGTGTGGGCGCGCAGAACCGAGCCGGGGCCGATGACGACGGGCAGCGTCCCGGGTAGGGCACCGCGCGGTGGGAGGCCGATGATCACGCCCGGCTCGAGGC
>JBAPVZ010000259.1:0-3258 GCA_049283435.1 Candidatus Dormiibacterota bacterium | reverse complement strand
GAGGCGAGCCACACGATCGGCGGCCCCATCACGGCCGGGTCCAGCATTTCCGCCCGGACCTCGGCGGGCACTTCGTCGGGAACCATCCCCGTCCGGGTCCCGCCGCCGGGAAGTAGGAGGTTGACGGTCACCGAGCTGCCGGTCAGATCCGCTGCCATCACTCGCGACATCGCCTCGACGCCGGCGCCCGCCGGCCCGTACGGCACGAAGCCACGGCGGACCATCGTCTGCTCGTTCATCGAGATGTTGACGACCCGCCCGCCGCCCGCCCGGAGCATCAGCGGCACCACCTCGCGTGCCATCAGAAAACAGCCGACGACCTTGGTCTCCACGACGGCCCGAAATCCGGCCGGCCCGACCTCCCAGAACGGCTGCGGCTCGGACATGAATCGGGGATTGACCGTCCGCATGCCGATGCCGGCGTTGTTGACGAGCAGGTCGATGCCTCCCCACACGTCGCGAGCCCGCTCGACACAGGCGGCAACCGAGCGCTCGTCACGCACGTCGAGCTGACAGGGAATCGCCGAGGAGCCGAGGTCGGTGGCGGCCCTCTCCGCCCGAGCCACCTCGCGGCTGGTGACCATCACCCGGGCGCCCGCCTCGGTGAGCGCGGCCGCCATCGCCGCGCCGAGGCCGCTGGTGGCGCCGGTGACCAGGATGCGGGTACCCGTCAGCTCACGCACGTCGGGGCCGACGATAGCACGGCCGTGCCGGCGACCTGGCTGCCCGCCAACGCCGTGCTCAGTCGTGCTGAGAGCCGAGTGACGACCGCCCGGCCAACCCACCAACCGGTCGGGCAGTGCGACGACCCGAGGCTAGCGGCGCTCCCGCTCGGGGAGACGGTCGAGCGCCGGACGGACGCCGCTGCGGGAGAGCGCCGCCAGCGCCCGCGCCGTCATCTCGCGCTCCTCCGACGGCGTGGCGTGGTCCCAGCCGAGCAGATGCAGGAGGCCGTGTACCGCGAGCAGCGCCGCCTCGGTCTCGGCGGGCTGCGCGTACGCGGCGGCCTGCCGCATCACGACCGGCCAGCAGAGCGCCAGGTCGCCGAGGTAGCCGTCGTCGGCCACGCTCGCGCTCGGAAAGGACAGCACATCCGTCTCCGCCGGGTCGTCGAGGAACCGCACGTGCAGGCGCCGGATCTCGCGGCTTCCGGTGAGCCGAATCGTCACCGCCGCAGGGCGCACCCCGGTCAGCCGGGCGATCGCGGCGGCGACCGCCGGCTCCTCGACCGCGGCGCGGAGCACCTGGCGGAGCCAGGCCGGGCGAAGGGACGCCGGCACCGCCTTCACGATGCGCACGTCGAGGGTCGGATCCCCGGGCCGCCGCTGAGGTTCGCGCACCCGGGGATCTTCCCAGGTCCCCCAGAATGAGTCGGCCATGCTGCATGCGGTCGTCACCGCCCATCAGGCGGTCGACGTCTGGCTCGTCGCCGGCTGCGCCGCGCTCGGCACCTGGGGCACGCTGAGCTTCGCCACCCGCCGCCGGGTCAGCGGCCGCTACCGCCTGGCCTTCCTGGCCCTCGTCGGCCTGATCATCCTGCAGGGCCTGGTCGCCGTGGCGACGCTCGTCGCCGGAGACCGGCGAGCCGGCTGGACCCACCTCGTCTACGGCGCCGTCGGGCTCCTGCTGCTCGGTGGACCGTACCTGTGGGCGGCCCGAGGCACCCAGGAGCGGGAGGCGGCGACGCTGGCGGTCGTCTGCTGGCTCGGGGCGATCGCGTTCGGGGAGGACCTGACGTCGGGTTGACGGTTACCTACTCGGGCTCGGCAGCGCCCAGATACGCCGCCAACCCGCCGCGCCAGTGCCGCAGCGGCGCCACCCGCACCGACTCGAGGCAGCCGTTGCCGGGGCGGGCTGCGGTGCCGGGCGAAGGCGGCGGGGTTGGGATCGGATCGATCGCGACCTCCAGGCCGGCCAGCCGCAGCGTCTCGGCCGCGAACTCGTACCAGGAGCAGCAACCCGCGGCGGCGAGATGCACGACGCCCTCGACCCCACCGCCCACGAGCCGCAGCACGCCCGCCGCAAGGTCGGCGGTCGCGGTCGGGTTGAGGCGCTGGTCGTCGACGACGCGCAGCGGCGCTCCGGTCCGGGCCTGCGACAGGATGCGCTCGGGAAAGCTCCCGCCCTTCACCGCCGACCCGCCCGCCCCGTAGAGGCCGGCGCAGCGCACGACGAGCGCCTGTGGCAGCGCGTCGAACACCCGCCGTTCCCCCTCCAGCTTGGAGCGTGCGTAGGCCGACCGCGGCGACGGTTCGTCGATCTCGGTCCACGGCCGGGGCCCCTCCCCGGAGAACACGTAGTTCGTCGAGAAGTGCACGAGCGTCGCGCCGACCCTGGCGCACGCGGCGGCGACGAGGCCCGGCCCCTCGGCGTTGACCGCCCAGGCAGGCGAGTCGGGCGACTCCGCGCGGTCGACTCCGTTGTCGGCGGCGCAGTTGAAGACGACCTCCGGCCGCTCCCGGCTGAACGTCGATGCCAGCGCCGCCCGGTCGGTGACGGAGAGCGCTGTCCGGCCGAACGCGCTCGCGTCGGGGAGCAGGCGGCAGAGGTCGCGACCGAGCTGCCCCTCCGCCCCGGTCACCAGAGCGCGCATGCGACGGTATGGTTTCATACCAACCTCAGCCATGGACGAACTGCGCATGCTCCTCTCTCGCGGCCCGGTGCTCTTCGACGGCGCGATGGGCTCCGAGGCGCTCGCCCGCGGCGGCGCCGGTGGCGGCTGCATCGAGCGGCTGAACCTGGACGATCCGGCGCTGATCCGGGCCTTGCACCGCGACTACATCGCCGCGGGCGCCGATGTCATCGAGACGAACACGTTCGCCGCCAACCGGCTCCTGCTCGGCGAGCACTACGCCGAGGAGCAGGCCGAGGACATCAACCTCGCGGGAGCTCGCATCGCGGTCGACGCCCGCAACGCCGCCGGGCGCCCGGTGCTCGTCGCCGGCAGCGTGGGACCGCTCGGCCGCCCGATCGAGCCGATCGGCGGCATCAAGCGCTCGGCGGCCGAGCGGATCTTCGAGGAGCAGATCGCACCGCTGCGGGCGGGCGGCGTCGACTTCCTGATCCTGGAGACGTTCTCCTCGCTGGCCGAGCTCGAGCTCGGGGTTGCCGTCGCCCGTCGCGTCGCCCCGGAGCTGCCGCTCGCGGCGAGCATGAGCCTCAACGAGGGCGAGGAGGAGATCCTGAGCGCGTTCGCCGCGGCGATGCGCGACTACGACGTCGCGCTGCTCGGCGTCAACTGCAGCGTCGGCCCGCGCG
>JBAPVZ010000258.1:0-5610 GCA_049283435.1 Candidatus Dormiibacterota bacterium | reverse complement strand
ATTCTGTAGGACGCGAGTACGAGCGCGCCAGCCATGTGCGCGGACCCGCCAAATGCGGGGATGATCTCGAGTCCTCCCTCGACGAGCGTGCTTATCAGCCCCAGGACCTCGGCCGAGTTCCCGTTCGAGGTATCCGTGTTGACGGCATTGGATACGTAGCTAAAGTCGGCCCAGAGCGTGCTCGACGCTCCGGCGAAGGGGGCGGCGACGTCCTGGGTGTACTGCTTCACCAGGTAGACGTCGCTGACCTCCTCGACGAGCTGCTTCTGGGCCGCCAGAAACTCGTTCTTGGTGAACGATGGCTGCTTCATCGAGTCGTATGTCGTCGCCTGGATGTCGCTCTTCAGCGCCAGCCAATAGGCCGGCGCGTCTGCCTTGGTGTAGTACTGCGAGCGTGGGTCCGATCCGAGCTTGACGTGCACGCTCAGGGCCGAGAAGGCGGCAGCCTCGCCGGGCGTGAACGTGGGCCATGGCGTCGGATGCTCCTCCAGCACCTTGGTGATCGGGGAATCGGCCCCCTCCAGCTGGTCGGCTTCGGTCATCGGCGAGTAGAGGCCCAGGTTGTTCATCGCGAGGTTGGCGTGGAGGTTGCCGGTCCCGGCTTTGTCCGGGTGATCCGATTCCTTCGAGATGCCCCCGGACTTCCATCCCGACACTCCGACGACCGAGACCGTCCCGCGCGTCGCATCGGGCAGGTGGGCTCCATGGTCGGGAGAGTTGTACCAGGTGGCCGGAGCGCCGACCCCGTGATTGGTGCCGACGCCGCCGAGGACGGCACCGACCCCCACCGGCACCTGCTGATGGTCACCGCCCTTCGTGCTTTGCTGGTTGGCCGCGATGATGAGATCCCCCGGATAGGTGGCGACGAGGTTCGAAAGCGCGAGCGTGCACGGGTTGCCGCCGGTGTCGAAGGCCTTCTCCTGGCGAATCGTCGTGGCGATGTCGCACTGCAGGTCGGTGCTCTTGACCAGACTCAGATTCTCCCGGCCGAGGACGAGCACCTGCACCCAGGAATTCGGCGCCTGCGTGTCGCCATAGAAGCAGGACTCACCGTCGTTGGTCTTGATCGTCGTCGGGCAACCTGACGGCACGCTGTCGCGATAGGTGCTGATCATGATCCCGAACACGCCGTCGTGATTTGCCATTGTCTCGACGCCGACGAGCGGTGCCTCGTCGGTGAGCGGGGCCGACACACCAGGGTCGGACCCGCCGGACAGTGAGTACGCCGGGACCGGGGACGTTGCCGCCTGCGCGGAGCCCTGCAGCCGGGCACCGACCGGCCAAGCCATGGCCAGGGCTACGACGAGCGCGCTGAGCGCCGCGACCCCAATTTGCCAGCCACGTCGATGAACGCCCCTTGGGCGCCTCGACGATGCCCTGTCCTGGCTGATCACGTTGCACCCTCCCGCCCGGTGGCATGGCTACGTCTCGGGCGCCATGCCGGCAGCGGAGGTTCTGGCGCATCGAGGTCTGACCGTCGGATCACAACACCGCGGGATTGGCCGCTCGGAAGCGCGAGGAACCTGGCCCGTCAATTTCACTCTAACGCGCCTGAACCCGGACAAATGAGGAGAATGTCGAGACGACGTGGGACATTTCACGCAGACATGCTGGCTCGCGTCGTCCATCGCGCCAGACCGATGATCCTGCGGGGCGAGACCCGCTCGACCGGATCCGGATGTTGCCACTCGGCCGCATCGAACGCGTCAGCGACCAAGGCGAACAGCGCATCCTCCTCGGCCTGCGCGCCGGTGATCCCGACGGCCAGGTGACGGCGGCCTCGTTGGCCCAGGAGTCGTTGCGCGACATCTCCGCGGCCGAGGACGCGGAGGCGGCGGTGCTGCTCCTCGACAAGACGGTCGCGGCCTGCGCCCAAGGCCTGGTACCGGAGATCCGCAGAGTGGGCAGGACCCTACGAGCCTGGCGAAGCGAGATCCTCGCCCATCACCTGACACACGGGCACTCTCCGCTGGCCGCGATCACACAGGAGTACCGCCGCCTGACGTCCTCTGACGCACACGATGAGCTGCTGCGGCTTCTCGTGTAGAACCGGCTCGGCAGCCGATGGTGCATCGCGGGGAGCGCCTGTTGCCCGCTCGAGCTTGTGGCCGGCGATGGTGCCGTCGAAGTCGAAGAGAATGTGGGCGGATCGCGTGGCCTTCCATGCGTGTTGGCGCCCTATGGGGCGGAGATCCAAAGTGGAGATGCTGATCTGGGGCTAGGGTCGCTCATCGCGTCGGCCTGCCAGCAGCTTCGCCTCGAGCCCGGCGACGAGCAGGTCGATGGTCTGGTTGACCCAGCCGTCCCCCTGGGACACGAGAGTCTCGGCGAACAGGCGGGCGTGCCGTCGCATGACCGGGTAGCCCTCCTCGGGCAGTTCCAGGAGCATCAGCTCACCCCGCCGGCGCAGCACTTCGAGCGTCGCCTCCGAGGCAACAGGCCCTTGTCCTGACAGGAAGAGGAGCCCGGCGAGCAGGAGTGTGGTCGTCCGCGCGAGCGAAACCGCGTCTTCGGGGGAGAAGCCGGCGTCGAGCAGGATGCTCACCGTGCTCTCCAACGGACGGACGATCGTCGGCGTGAGGGGACCCTGGTAAGCGATCTGCAGGGGCAGGATCACCGGTCGCGCCCGCAGAACCTCAGCGCCGTTGCGGAGCAGGCAGCGGACCTTGTCCTGCCAGGGCATCGTCGACGTGATCCCGGCGACCGGGTCGAGATTCGCCGTCGCCGCCTCCAGCATCGCCGAGAAGAGGTCGTTCTTGTCCTTCACGTGACGGTAGAGCGCCATCGAGGTAACGCCCAGCTCGGACGCGATCCGGCGAAGGCTGACCGCGTCCAGGCCCTCCCGGTCGCCGATCTCGAGCGCCCGCTCCACGATCTCCTCACGGGTCAGCGCACGGCGGCGCCTGCCCGGTGCGGGGGCGAAGGTTCGGTCGGTCATCGCTTGCAAAGTATACGCCGCATACCTATGATGGAGTCATGTCTACAGCGCATGCATACGGCGATAACATCGGGTCGCTCGCGAACCAGGCGCCTGCGATCCACGTACAGGGCCTGGAGAAGTCCTACGGGAAGCTGAAGGTCCTGCGCGGCGTGGACTTCGAGGTGCCGCGGGGCAGCATCTTCGCGCTGCTCGGCTCCAATGGGGCGGGCAAGACGACGGTCGTGAAAATCCTCGCCACACTGCTCAAGGCCGACGCGGGAACAGCGATCGTCGATGGCTTCGACGTCGCCGGGCGATCGGCGAGTGTTCGGGAGGCGGTCAGCCTCACCGGACAGTTCGCCGCCGTCGACGAGATCCTCAGCGGCCGAGAGAACCTCGTGCTCGTCGCCCGGCTGCGGCACCTGAAGCAGGCGGGCACGATCGCCGATGGCCTGCTCGAGCGCTTTCAGCTCACCGACGCGGGCGCCCGAAAGGTGTCGACCTACTCGGGCGGGATGCGCCGCCGCCTGGACATCGCCATGAGCCTCATCGGGAATCCGCCCGTGATCTTCCTCGACGAGACGACCACCGGACTCGACCCCGAGGCTCGCATCGAGGTGTGGGACGCGGTGAAGGACCTGGCCGCGCACGGCACGACCGTACTGCTCACGACGCAGTACCTGGACGAGGCCGAGCAACTCGCCGACCGGATCGCGATCCTGCACAAGGGTCGAATCATCGTGAACGGCACCCTCGCCGAGCTGAAGCAGCTGCTCCCGCCGGCCAAGGTCGAATACGTCGAGAAGCAGCCGACCCTCGAAGACGTCTTCTTCGCTCTCGTCGGTGACGACGGTGAGGGCGCGAAGGGAGGCGCCATCGAACAAAGCAGCAACGACCGCCGCACTGGCTCGGTCAACAAGTAGGGGGAATGATGAACAAGCACTTCTTCGGCGACACCGCTGTCCTGCTCGGACGATCGCTGAAACACGTCACGCGCAGCGTGGACACCATCATCACGACGGCGGTCATCCCGGTCGCGCTGATGCTGCTGTTCGTCTATGTGTTCGGCGGAGCGATCAAGTCCGGGGCGGAGTCCTATGTGAGTTACCTGCTGCCCGGCATCCTGCTGATCACGATTGCGTCGGGCATCTCCTACACCGCATTCCGGCTCTTCACGGACATGCAGAGCGGGATTTTCGAGCGCTTCCGGTCCCTGCCGATCGCACGGTCGGGCGTGATGTGGGCGCACGTGCTGACGTCGCTGATCGCCAATCTGATCTCACTTGTGATCGTCGTGGCCGTCGCCCTCATCATGGGCTTCCGCTCCGGGGCTGGAGTCTTCGCCTGGCTGGAGGTCCTGGGCATCCTGGTGCTGTTCACCCTGGCCCTGACGTGGATCGCTGTGCTCGCAGGCCTGACCGCGAAGACGGTGGCCGGCGCGAGCGCGTTCTCCTACCCGCTCATCTTCCTCCCGTTCATCAGCTCGGCATTCGTGCCCACCAACACCATGCCCGGCCCGGTGCGCTGGTTCGCAGAGCACCAGCCGGTGACGTCGATCGTCAACTCAATCCGAGATCTGTTCTCGGGGCAGCCGGTCGGCAACAACATCTGGATCGCTCTCGCCTGGTCGGTCGGCATCCTCATCATCGCGTACGCAATCGCCATCGTCGCGTACCGCCGCAAGATCTCTTAGCGGTATGAGTCGGAATTTCGGTGATGTATTCACGCGACCAGGGCAGCGGGCGGCACGGCGAGTTGCAAACGCCTGACCACCCCCGGCTCGATGTGCCCAATGCCTGAGTTGACCTCCTTCAGCGTCGGTCAACACCAGTGCTGCTTTCGGGTGTTCGGAGCGGGGATGATCAGCCAGGCCCGCCAACCCGCCTCGGATAAATCCGGTGCGCCACCTGCCCACGGTAACCGGAGCGCAGACGCAACATGCTCGTTGACGGCGCCCAGCTCAGCGCTTCGCAGCACGATCCTGGCTCGCAACGCACGGCCCGTCCCGAGCCAGGTGCCTGGAATAATCACTCGGTGGCTCGAGGACGGGCGCCGGATCCATCACCACAAGATGTGCCATCCGCTGCAGGTGGCTGGACACCGGAACGCATGTCTATCCCGGGCGAACTCCAGTGGCGGGGAGATATCGTGCGTCGGGCATGGCCATAAGGAGATAGAGCATCGGGAAGCGCCATCGGGCTTCATCGTCAAGCTCGACCCCCTCTCACGCAAAGTCCTCGCGCTCACGAGGCAAGCCGGCCGCAAGGTCGAGACGGTGGTTTAGACCGAGGTTGCAATTATCAAGGTGACCTGTATGATTCAGCAAATGACTTGCATCGGGGGCCTGGACGTGGTGGACAAGCCGGATCCACTCGTCGCGTCAGGAGCGAACAAAAGAGCTTTCGGCCGGTCTCAGGTTGGATCGCTCATGCCGTTTGACTTTGACAGTTACATTCGCATCCTCCATCCAGCGTATCGGACCCGATACCAACGGACGTCCTGTCTGCCCGATCTCTGTTGGTCTGAGGTTTCTCGACGAAGCGGTCGCCCCCTTCACCGTTTGTCACAATTCGAATCATTGTTGTCGGATCGATACTCCCTCGATCGGAAGGCGTTCCCGGATGACGGGACGCTCACGGTCAATCAAACGTCGGTTTTGACACGAGTTCTTCCGTACCATACGGCGACTC
>JBAPVZ010000257.1:0-3490 GCA_049283435.1 Candidatus Dormiibacterota bacterium | reverse complement strand
CGACGTCGTCGCCGGCAGCGGTGCGGTGTGGGCGGTGCACGGCGGGCACCGGCTGCAGGCCGCGGTGACCGGCGCCGGCTGCATGGCGACGACCGCGATCGGCGCCTTCCTCGCGCTCGGCGGCGACCCCGCCTATCAGGCGGCTCTGGCGCTCGGCACCTACGGCCTTGCGGCAGCGCGGGGCGGCGTCGGCGCGGCCGGTCCGGGATCGTTCCGCGTCCGGCTCATCGACGAAGTGGCCGGCCTGCGTCGGCGTGGCGTGCGCGGCCTGCGCGTCGAGCCGGCCCACGGGGGCGCTCCGGCGAGGTAGGCTCAGAAGCGATGTCGGACCTGCTCGGGCTGTTCGTGCCCCGGGGGCTGCTCAAGAAGCGCAAGCCGCCTCGCTTCAGTCGCAGCGAGCCGGACCCCGAGGATCTCGCACGCATCGAGGAGTTGCGCATACAGGGATCGCAGCTCAAGATCCCGCACCCGGTGCGCGCCTACCTGCGTTTCGACCTGGAGAAGCCGGCTCGCGATGCGATGGAGCAGATGGGGAAGGACGGCTTCCGCTGCTCGCTGCGCACCGCCGGCGATCGTCACTGGACGCTGACGGCGGTGACCAATCTGGTACCCGCGCCGGGCCCGATCACGTGGCTCCGCGAGGAGATGACGAAGCTCGGCCGCGAGCTCGGCGGCACCTACGTCGGCTGGGACGCCCCGATCGTCGCGTGACCTCCCCGCGGTGACCGATCTGCTGCAGATCGAGGAGCTGGGGCGGGAGCCGGGCCTCGCCCACGCCTTCTCGACGCTGCGCTCGGGGGAGATGGCGCGGCGGCGCGACGAGGAGCCGATCGCGACCCCGGCGCGCCGCGCCTTTCTCGCCCAGCTCGGGCTCGATGCCGATCGGTTGTCGACGGTCGGTGCGGTGCACGGCGTGCGACTGCGGCAGCTCGACGAGCCGCAGGGCTCGGTCGCCGGCGTCGACGGCCTGCTCACCGACCGGTCCGGCCTGCCGCTCTTCGCGACGTTCGGCGACTGCTGCCCGATCCTGCTGTACGACCCCGAGCACCATGCCGTTGCGCTCTGCCATGCCGGATGGCGAGGGACGGCCGGCGCGATCGCCGCGGCAGGCGTGCTGGCTCTGCGCGACGCCTACGGCAGCCGGCCGCAGGCGCTGCGCTGCGGCATCGGACCCGCGATCTGCGGCGACTGCTACGAGGTCGGTCCTGAGGTCGCGAGCCGATTCGACGGCATCGGTTCGCGACCGGGCCCGGCGGACCGCGCGTTCCTCGACGTCGGCGAGGTCAACCGCCGGCAGCTGCTCGCGGCGGGCATGGCGGCCGAGCGCATCCACCGGCACCCGGCCTGCACCCGGGAGGACGCGCGGCTCCCCTCGCACCGGCGCGACCACGACGGTCGCCGGTTCGCGGCGGTCGTCGCGCTGCGATGACACCACTCGAGGTCTCGGCCGACGAGGTCGCCGAGCGGCTGGCCGGCGTTCGTGAGCGCATCGCGGCCCAGGGGGTCGACCCGGCGCGGATCGAGATCGTCGCCGTGACGAAGACGCACGGGGCCTCCACCTGCCGGGCGGCCGTCGCGGCCGGCTTGACGACGCTCGGTGAGAACCGCGTCCAGGAGGCGCTCGCCAAGATGGAGGAGGTGCCGGGGCCGACGTGGCATCTGCTCGGCAACCTGCAGACGAACAAGGCCCGGCACGCCGCCCGGTTCGCGCTCGTCCAGTCGCTCGACTCCGACCGTCTCGCCGACGCGCTCGTCAAGCGGGCCCCGGAGGTTCCGGTGCTGCTCGAGGTGAACGTGGCTCGCGAAGCGGAGAAGCACGGCGTGGACCCCGAGCGGGCACTCGAGCTCGTGGCGCGAACCGTCCCCCGGCTGACGCTCCGCGGCCTGATGGGCATCGGCCCCCGCGAGGGCGATCCCCGCCTCGCGTTCCGCGAGCTGCGCGAGCTTCGCGAGCGCATCCAGGACCGCCTGGGCCAGGCGTTGCCGGTGCTCTCGATGGGGATGAGCGGCGACTACGAGATCGCGGTGCAGGAGGGATCGACGATGGTGCGGCTGGGGACGATCCTCTTCGGGTCGCGGTCCGTCAGACCCGGATGACCTCGACCGAGGAGAACGATCCGAAGCCGGCATCCTGCGTGACGACCGGCACCCCGTGACGCATCGCGGTGGCCGCGATCCAGGTGTCGTGCCGCCGCAGACCGCGTCCGGCGCGGCGCTCCTCGTCCGCGATGCGTGCGAAGCACGAGGCGACCGCACCGTCGATGTCGAGGAGCGGGTATTCCGCACGAACGCGCGAGAGCGTGGCCAGCCTCCGACCCCGGGACTGCGGGTCGCTCGCGCGGAGAACCCCCAGTTCGAGCTCGGCCGCGGTGACGACGGACACCGCGAGCTCGTCGGGAAGCGTTCCAAGCGGCCGTCCACCCTCACGCGCGATGAACACCGAGGTGTCGGCGACGGCGCGACTCACGGCCCCTCGAGCGTCGCCTGCCGAACGTCCGCGAGATCCTCGAGCAACCCGACGTCGGCGCCGGCTTCGTTCACGATCGCGCGCAGCGTGCTGGAGGGAACCCAGGGGCTGCGCGTTTCCGCGTGCGGGACGATGTCGGCCACCGGCCGTCGATTGACGGTCAGCGAGATTCGCTCTCCCGAGCGGACGGCAGCGACGACCTTGGCGGTGTGGTTGCGAAGGTCGCGGACGGACACGTCTCGCCCCATGCACACATCGTAGCACGTGGTGCGACGTTGGGCTCTGGCGGCGGCTCCGGTTCCGCGACGTTTCGTCGCCCATGCGCGTTGGTAGGCTCCGAGGGGACATGTCCATCCTCATCTCGCTCGTCACCACGGTCGGGTTCCTGTTCGAGCTCTGCCTGATGGGGCGGGCGATCTTCTCCTGGATCGAGCCCTACCCGAAGAATCCGCTGCACCGCCTCCTGTTCCGCATCACCGAGCCGGTGATCGCGCCTGTGCGCCGCGTCATCCCGGCGGTCGGCGGCATCGACCTGTCGTTCCTCGTCGTGATGCTCGGGGTCGGCCTCGTGATCCGCCTCGTCTCGCAGATCGGCTTCTACTGATCTCCCCTTGTGACGCCGTCCCCGTCGTCCGGCGGCGCAGGTCGACTGAGGATTGCGCGCTGACGCGGTAGACTGCTCGACACCTTCGGCGACGACGGAGACGGGTAGGCCGCCATCAGCTGTCGGAAGAGAGCCCGCGATGCTGGGATGCGGGCGGCAGCCGGCGGACCGAGATCACTCCTGAGCCGAGCCCTCGTGAGCGCCCGGTGCGTGCCGGGAATCCGGGTGGTACCGCGGGCTGTACCGCGCGCAGCTCGTCCCGGAACCGAGATGCCGGCTGCCAGGTGGCCGGTGGTCAGCGGGCGGCCGGCGGAGCCGCCACCGAGGTGAAGGACGACGGGCATGCAGAAAGAGAAGGTCTTCGAGGAGGTCGATCCCCGGCAGTCGCTGCCGCAGCTCGAACGCTCGATCCTGGACCG
>JBAPVZ010000256.1:0-2289 GCA_049283435.1 Candidatus Dormiibacterota bacterium | reverse complement strand
GGTCCGCGGCGCGGCGGGGGTCGCCGGCGGCGGACGCTGCGCGCCCGCTCGCGAGCAGCCGCTCGAACCGAACCGCGTCGACCGCCTCGGCCTCGACGTCGAGCCGGTAGGCGTCGTTGGCATGCTCGACGGTCGCGCCGTCGGCGAGCAGCGACCGGAGGCGGGAGACGAGTGCCTGGAGCGCATTGCCGGCGGCGTCCGGAACCTCGGCGCCCCAGATGCCGTCCTGCAGCCGGTCGACGGACACCGGGTGGCCGGGCGCGAGCAGCAGCAGCGCGAGCGTGCGGCGCAGGCGCGCGCCGGGGATCGCGACCTCTTCGGCGACACCGCCCTCGCCCGGCCGCCAGACGGCGAGCGGTCCGAGGATGCCGAACTGCATGAGGCTCATTCTCTCGCGCACCTACGATGGGGCGGTATGGGGACCGACCTGTTCGCCGGCATTGCCGGGCACGCCGCCGCGCGCAGCGTGCTCACACACCAGGTCTCCTCGGAGCGGCTGCCGCACGCCTACCTGTTCACCGGCGAGCCGATGCTCGGCAAGACGACCGTTGCGCAGGCGCTCGCCCGGGCGATCCTGCCGGAGGCCCCGCTGCACCGTCACCCCGACTACTGGGAGGACGATCGCCCGGACGCGCTGCGCATCGACGAGATCCGGCTCCTGCCCGACCGGCAGCCGGAGCACCACGCCCAGTCGCTGCAGGCCTTTCTCGCCATGAAGCCGGCGATCGGCCGCTACCGCGTCGCCGTCGTCAGCCATGTCGGACGGCTCGCCGACCCCGTGCAGGGCATCCTGCTGAAGACGCTGGAGGAGCCGCATCCGCGCCGGGTGATCGTGCTCACGACGCCGGGCCTCTCGCCGTTCGTCGTGCTGCCGACGGTCGTGTCGCGCTGCCAGCGGGTTGCCTTCCATGCGGTGTCGGAGAGGGAGGTCGCGGGACTCCTGACCCGGCTGGGGACCGAACCGGGTCGCGCCCAGGTGCTCGCCGAGCTGTCGCGGGGCCGGCCCGGGTGGGCGATCCGAGCCTCGGCCGACCCCGACATCGTGGAGCGCCACGAGCGCTGGGCCGCTCGCTTCGACGAGGTCGTCGGAGCCCCGCCCGACGTCGCGCTGCGCCTCGCCGCGGAGCTCGACCAGGCGGCGTCGACGGCGCGGCGGGAGCGGCGCGGGCAACCGGCCGAGGAGGCGGCGGCGGAGAACCCGCTCGACCTGGCACTCGCGAGCTGGCAGCTGCACCTGCGCCGCCGCATGATCGAAGAGACGGTGCCGCGGCGGCAGGCCGCTTGGGCGCGTCTGCTGGAGGCGTCGTTCGATACGCTGGGCTACCTGGAGCAGAACGTCAGTCCGCGCCTCGCCCTGGAGTGTTTCCTGCTCGAGGCGACCCGGGCGGCGTGATCGCCGATCCCGGCGGCTGTGGCTCGAGTGGAGGAGGATCGATGGCAGAATCGGCGGTGACCGCGACCTGGCCCACCCGTGAGGAAGCGTGGAGCCTGGTCCAGGAGAGCACGAAGAGCGAATCGCTGCGCCGGCACATGCTGAGCGTGGAGGCGGCCATGCGTGCCTACGCCGGGCGCTTCGGCGAGGACCCCGAGCGCTGGGCGGTCGCCGGGCTGCTCCACGACTGGGACTACGAGGCGCACCCGACGCTCGACGAACATCCCCAGAAGGGCATCGACGAGCTGCGTGAGAAGGGCTACCCGGAGGAGCTGCTGACCGACATCGCCTCGCACGCCGACCATCTCGGCGTTCCGCGTGACACGAGGCGGCGGCAGACGTTGTTCGCGGTCGACGAGCTGTGCGGGTTCATCATCGCCTGCTCTCTCGTCAAGGGTCGCCGGCTGTCGGCGGTCGAGGCGCGCAGCGTGCGGAAGAAGATGAAAGACAAGGCGTTCGCCCGCGGCGTCAGCCGGGAGGACCTGACGAAAGGGGCGGAGGAGCTCGGGGTCGACTTCGACGAGCACGTCGAGTTCGTGCGCGATGCGCTGCAACCGATTGCCGGCCAGCTCGGGCTGGAGGCGTGAGGGCCGCCGTCACGGCGCTGCGCTGCCGCACCTCGGAGTTCGATGCCCGGGCTGCGGAGGGCGCCGTGGCACTGGCTCGCGAGCTGGGCCTCCGTTGGGAGGTGCCGGTGGATCAGGTGGGCGAGTTCGCGCCCCCACCCTGCGGTCGGGCGGGTTGGCAGGAGGACCTGCGCGGCGCCGCCGGCTGCCTGCGGCGAGCCGGCGAGCGGATCGTGTTCGACGAGGGCAGCGCGTGTCCGCTGCTCGTCGCCGGGCACTGCACGATCGCGC
>JBAPVZ010000255.1:0-7481 GCA_049283435.1 Candidatus Dormiibacterota bacterium | reverse complement strand
TCTTCGAGGTCCATGGGCGGGGCGCCTACTCGCTCCTCAAGTTCGAGGGCGGCGTGCACCGCGTGCAGCGGGTGCCGGTCACCGAGTCCCAGGGCCGGGTCCACACCTCGGCGGCCACGGTGGCCGTGATGCCGGAGCCGGACCCGGTCGAGATCGAGCTGCCGGAAAAGGACCTCAAGATCGACACCTCGACTTCGACCGGGCCGGGCGGCCAGAGCGTCAACACGACGTACTCGGCGATCCGCGTCACGCACCTGCCGACCGGGCTCGTCGTCTCGATCCAGGACGAGAAGTCGCAGATCAAGAATCGTGAGAAGGCGCTGCGGGTGCTGCGCAGCCGGCTCTATGAGCGGAAGCTCGCCGAACAGCAGGCGGAGCAGTCGGCGACCCGGCAGTCGATGGTGCACACCGGCAGCCGCTCGGAGAAGATCCGCACCTACAACTTCAAGGAGAACCGGGTCACCGACCACCGGATCGGACTCACGCTCTACAAGCTCGACCAGATCATGCAGGGCAACCTCGACGAGCTGACGACGCAGCTGGTCGCCGCCGAGCGGCAGGCGAAGCTGGATGTCGAGAGCGAGACGTCCGGCGCGACGGCCTGAGTAGGAGCTGGAAGCTCCGCGGTTATCTTCCTTGGTATGACTCATGTCATCGGCGCCAAGGGCCAGGTCGTGATCCCGAAGGAGCTTCGCGAGGCGGTCGGACTGCGCCCCGGAACGCGGGCCACGTTCGCCCTGGACGCCGGACGCGTCGTGGTGACCGCCGCGCCGACGGATGAACCCGTACCGGCGGGACGGTTCGACCACAGCGGCATGGCCGCGGCGCTCCTCGCCGATCGAGCACGTTAGCCGCGGTGAGCGCCTGCCGGGACTCCTGGGCAGTGGTCTCCTGGCTCGATGGTGAGGAGCCCGCACGCACTCGAGTGCAGTCGATCCTGCCCGACGCCGCCCGGCGTAACAGGAGGTTGCCGGTCATGAGCCGGCTCAACGCAATCGAGGTGTACGACCGCGTGGAGGATCTTCCGGCCACGTGAACCGAGGGGACGGCGACTCCTAGGATTGCGCCGTGCTGCTGCTCGAGCTGCTCCGCCGTGCGACGGGCTATCTCGGCGCGCACGGATCGAGCTCGCCGCGGCTCGATGCGGAGCTGCTGCTGGCCGATGCGCTCGGGATCCGCCGGCTGGACCTCTACCTGCAGTTCGAGCGGCAGCTCGCCGAGCCTGAGATCGCGCCTTTCCGGGAGCGGATCGCGCGGCGGGCGCGGGGAGAGCCGGTCGCCTATCTGCTCGGAAGGAAGGAGTTCATGACCCTCGAGTTCGAGGTGACGCCGGCCGTGCTCGTGCCGAACCCGGACACCGAGGTGCTGGTCGAGCGCGCCGTCACCCTGGCCCGCGGCCTCGTCGAGGAGCGGGGGGAGGGGGAGGCGGTGCGGTTCGCCGACGTCGGCACCGGCAGCGGCTGCATCGCGATCGCGGTCGCGCACTTCGTGCCCGCGGCCGAGGTCGTGGCGAGCGACGATGACGAGGCGGCCCTGCAAATCGCCGCCCGCAACGTGGAGCGGCACGGGCTCGAGGGTCGGGTGACGCTGCAGCGCGGCGACCTGCTGGAGCCGGCGCCGACCGGCCTCGACCTCGTGCTCGCGAACCTGCCCTACGTCGACGAGGCGGCCGAGCTGCCGGCCGAGGTGCGGGCGCAGCCGGCTCACGCGCTGTTCGCCCCCGATGGCGGCACGGCCCTCGTGCAGCGCCTGCTCGACGAAGCGCCCGCGCACCTGGCGGCGGGCGGCGTCGTGCTCGCGGAGCTGGATGGTGCATTCGCCGAGCGACTGCGACTCGACGGCTACGCCCGCCACGAGCTCCGGCGTGACCTCAACGGACAGGTGCGGGTGCTCGAAGCCCACCTGAGCGATCGGTGAGCGGCCCGCCCGAGCGCCTGCGGACCGATCCCCCCGGCGTGCGCCGCGCCGCGCACCTCCTGCGGCGGGGCGGCGTCGTCGCGTTCCCGACCGACACCGTGTACGGCCTGGCGGCGCTCGCCGACGACCCGCCGGCCAGACGGCGGATCTACGACGTGAAGCGCCGGCCGGCGAGCCTGCCGCTGATCGTGATGGCGCCCGAGCTCGACGCGCTGGACGGGCTGGTGCGGATCGACGAGCGGGCCCGGCGGCTCGCCGACCGCTGGTGGCCGGGGCCGCTGACGCTCGTCCTGCCGACCCCCGGCGGCGACCCGCCGACGCTCGGGGTCCGCATTCCCGATCATCCGGCGGCGCTCGCCCTGCTCCGCGCGGCGGGTCGCCCGCTGGCGACGACGAGCGCGAACCTGAGCGGGGAGCCGGCCGCGGTCACTGCCGATGACGCGGCGCGGCTGCCGGGGCTCGCCGCCGTGCTCGACGACGGTCCGGCGCCGGGTGGGCGCGCCTCGACCGTGCTCTCCCTTTGCGGTCCCGACCCGGAGGTCCTGCGCGAGGGGCCGATCTCGCGCGAGGACCTGCTGCTGCCGGAGCTGGCGTCGCGCGTCGCCCAGTTCGCCGCCGAGGCAGAGGGTGAGTCGCCGCTCTACGCGACGATCGCCGGCGGCATCGCGCGGCGGCCGGACGTGCTCGCGCTGCTGCTCGGCGCGCAGCCCGGTCAACGGCGGGCGAACCTGCTGCTCGCCGCCGTCCACGCGCTCCTGCTCGCGGGCGCCGAGCATTCGCTGCCGCGCTGGTACCCGAGCGTGGGGGGCACCGAGGCACCCTCGCCGGCGGCGGTCGACGCGTTCGCCGACTTCGCGCTCACGCACCAGGACGAGGTCCGAGCCCTCGTCGCGACCCGGCGAACGCAGACCAACGAGGTCGGGCGGTCGGCCGCGCTCGCGCTCGCGCTGGGACGGCTCGCGGGACCGATCGCGCTGCTCGACGCCGGCTGCAGCGCGGGGCTCAACCTGCTCGTCGACCAGTACCGTTACGACTACGGGGTGGCCGCGCTCGGTCCGGCCGGCGCCGAGCTGACGATCCACTGCGAGCTGCGGGGCGACGGCGCGCAGGTGCCGCCGGCCTTGCCCGCTGTCATCTGGCGGGCCGGGCTCGACGCGTCGCCGCTGGACCCTGCCGATCCGGAGGCGGCGCGCTGGTTGCAGGCGCTCGTCTGGCCCGACGATCGAATGCGCCGCGAGCGGCTGCTCGCCGCGCTCGCGACCGCCCGGCGGGTGCCGCTCCTGCTGCAGCGCGGCGACCTGATGGACGATCTGCCGGCGCTCGCTCAACGCGCTCCGGCCGGCGCGGCACTCGTGATCCAGCACAGCGCGGTCACCGCCTACCTGAGCGAGTCGTACCGGCACCGGTTTCGCGAGCGCTGCCGGGAGCTGGGCGCGCACGAGATCTCGCTCGAGCCGCCGCCGGGAGCCGGCTGGCCCTACTCCGTGCTCGAGTTGGACGGCGAGGCGCTGGCCGAGGCGGATGGGCACAACGCCTGGATCCGCTGGACCGCCGGGTGAGTCCGCCGAGGGCACCTTAGAATCTCGGCATGCCCTCCGAGACGACGCTCGGCCTGCCCGAGCTGACCCGTGCCGACCCGCTGGTCGCCGATCTGATCCGCCGCGAGTACCGGCGGCAGAGTCAGACGCTGGAGCTGATTCCGTCCGAGAACCTGGCCAGCCCCGCGATCCTGGAGGCGCTCGGCTCTCTGCTCACCAACAAGTACGCGGAGGGCTATCCGGGGCGCCGCTACTACGGTGGCTGCGAGGTGATGGACGAGATCGAGACGCTCGCCCAGGACCGCGCGAAGCAGCTCTTCGGCGCCGCCTACGTCAACGTGCAACCACATGCCGGCAGTCAGGCGAACGCGGCCGTCTACCAGGCCATCTGCAAGCCGGGCGACCGCGTGATGGGCATGGACCTCTCCGCCGGCGGCCACCTGTCGCACGGCAGCCCGGCGAACTTCAGCGGCAAGCTGTACGAGATCCACAGCTACGGCGTCGACCGGGAGACGGAGCAGCTCGACTACGACGCGATCCAGCGGCAGGCCGAGGAGGTGCGGCCGAAGCTGCTGCTCGCCGGGTACTCGGCGTATTCGCGATACATCGACTTCGCCCGCCTGCGCGAGATCGCCGATTCCGTGGACGCCGTGCTGTTCACCGACATGGCGCACTTCGCCGGGCTGGTCGCCGGGGACGTCTACCCGTCGCCGGTGCCGTACGCACACGTCGTGTCGACGACGATCCAGAAGACGCTGCGCGGCGCCTGGGGCGGCATGATCCTCTCCGGCACGACCGACCTGCAGAAGCAGATCGACTCCGCGGTCTTCCCGGGTACGCAGGGCGGTCCGCTGATGCACGCGATCGCGGCCAAGGCGGTGTGCTTCGGCGAGGCGCTGCAACCGTCGTTCAAGGAGTACGCGCGGCAGGTCGTCGCGAACGCGAAGGCGATGGCGGACCGGCTGCAGGAGCGCCGGCTGCGGATCGTCAGCGGCGGCACCGACAACCACCTGATGCTCGTCGATCTCCGGCCGCTCGGGCTGAAGGGGCGGCAGGTGCAGGACGCGGCGGACCACGTCGGCATCACGCTGAACAGCAACTCGATCCCGTTCGACGAGGCGAGCAAGTTCAACCCCAGCGGCGTCCGTCTGGGCAGTCCGAGCGTGACGACGCGGGGCATGCGGGAGGCCGAGATGCGGGAGATCGCGGACTGCGTCGCCGACTTCCTGGAGGCGCTGCAGGCGGGCCGGTCGGAGGCGGCGTTCGACGCCATCCGCGAGCGCACGCTCGATCTCAGCCAGCGCTTCCCGGTGCCGTACCTGCTCGACTGACGGGCGACCGGCCGGACGGGTTGGCCCGCGGGTGGGCGGCGCGCCAGCGTACCGCGTCGCACTCCCCGGCCGCTGAGGAGTGCGGCAGGGCGCGGTGGAGCCGCGCCGCGGGCGGTACCCTCTTGGCGGTATGCGACCGCTGTCGATCCTGAGCACGTTCGACCCCTCGATGGTCGTCGTGCTGCGCAACCTGGGCCCGGCGGTGCTGCCGTTCATCGTCGCGCTGGCCCTCGGCGGGATCCTGTCGCTGCTCGCGATCCCGGTCTCGCGTTGGACGGGGATGATCAAACGGCCGCGAGGCGGGGACCGCGACATGCACGAGAAGCCGATCCCGATGCTCGGTGGCGCCGTGCTCTACGTGACGTTCCTCGCCACCGCACTCTGGTTCGCCCCGAGCACGACGCAGCGGACCGCGCTGCTCGTCGTCGCCGGCATCACGACCGCGCTGTTCCTGGTCGACGACCGGCTCGACCTCCCCCCGCTCGTCAAGCTCGTCTTCCAGGCGCTGCCCGCGCTCGGCGTGATCCTGCTCGTCGGCAGCGCCTTCCAGATCACCTATCTGACGCTGCCGCACATCGGGCGCATCCAGACCGAGCTGGTCGGGCTGCCGTTGACCCTGTTCTGGCTGCTCGGCATGCAGAACACCGCGAACTTCCTCGACGGGCTGGACGGGCTGGCGGCCGGCGTCTTCGCGATCGTTGCGATGACGCTCGTCGTCGCCGCCGCGACGACCGGCCACCACGAAGCGCAGGTCGTCGTCCTGGGCGCCGCCCTCGCGGGCGCGTGCTGCGGGTTCCTGCTCCTCAACTTCAACCCGGCGAAGATCTTCATGGGCGATTCCGGCGCCCATTTCCTCGGCATGTCGACCGGCCTGCTGTCGATCATGGGCGTCGCCAAGGTCGCCGTCGTCTTCGCGCTCGCGGTGCCGATCCTGGCGCTTGCGGTCCCGATCCTCGACGTCGCCTGGTCGGCGATCCGGCGGCGGCGGCAGGGCATCTCAGCCGCCCACGCGGACACGCGCCACCTGCACCACCGGCTCGTCGTCGACCTGGGCCTCAGCCAGCGCGAGGCGTGCCTCGTCTTCTACGGACTGACCGGGATCCTCAGCGCGATCGGCCTCACCGTGTTCGGTCACAAGAAGATCCTGGGAGTCGCGATCGTGCTGATGGTGATCATCCTCTCGACCGGTCTCGCGGACCGCCTGCAGCGCGCCCGGCTGCGGGTATTCCCCGCAATTTCCTCGTTCCTGCTTCGCAAGTCCCCGCTCAGGTAAGCTATCCAGCGGCATGGGGCCCGCCGCCACGAACGGCCCGTCGCCGGGCGACCTGGCCGGCATCGGCATTGGGCTGGCCGCGCTGGTCGTGGTGCCGCTGATCGCCGGCGCGCTGGCGGATCGGGCCCTGGGCTCGTCGCCGTTGTTCCTGTTCGTCGGTTTAGGGCTGGGCATCGTCGCCTCGGTCCTTTTCGTATACGTCCGGTACGTGAAGCGGTTTCTGTAGTTGGGAGTGACGCGTTGGTGATCGAGAAGACGATGGCCGGAGCCGTCGCCGCCGCCGTGCTCGCGGCCGTCGCCGGAACCGTCTCTGGTCATTGGCTCTACGGAGTCGCCATCGCAGCCGGGCTGCTGATCGGCTCGCTCAACCCGCTGCTCGCCAAGCGCGGGTTCGCCGCCGCCGCCGGTTTCCGCACGACCAGCCTGATGCGGATGGGCGTGCTGAGCGCCGCCGCTCTCGTCGTCGGGCTGCTCCTCGGACCGGTGACCATCCCATTCGTGATCGGAGGTGTCGCCCTGGCTCAGCTGCTGCTCGTCGCCGTCGCCGCGCGGGAGGTGACGCGGGCGTGATCCTGCTCGATGCGGCGCCCGGTCCCCACCCCGCCATCGACCTCGGGTGTGGCTCGTACTGCTACGTCGACTACCTGACCGTCATCTCTTCGGTGGTCGCCATCCTGGTCACGCTGGTGGCCGCCTTCGCCGTCCGCGGCCAGCTCGTGCACGGGCGGCCGGGTCGCGTGCAGGCGCTGTTCGAATGGCTCTACGGCTACGTCGGGGGCGAGGTCGGGAGCTCGGTCTCGCCGGACGCCGGGTTCGTGATCCCGCTGGCGGCGACGATCGGCTTCTACATCCTGGTCGCGAACTGGCTCGACATCCTCCCGCTTTCGCTGTTCGGCCTCGAGCCGGCGACGTCGGACCTGAATCAGACCGTGGCCATGGCGATCGTCGTCTTCATCCTCGTCCAGGCCTACAGCCTCCGGGTGCTCGGCCTCGGCGGCTACCTGCATCGCTTCACCAAGCCGTTCGACGGCAACCTCGGGATTCGGGTCATGATGACCCCGCTCAACATCATCGAGGAGATCGTGAAGCCGGTCACGCTCTCCCTCCGGCTCTTCGGCAACCTGTTCGCCGGCAGCGTCATGGTCTTCCTGATCGCCTTCCTGCTCGGCAGCCTGCCGCTCGGTCAGATCGGCGGGTTCTCGATCGCCGGCATCGTCGTCAGCTCCATCCTGACCGCAGTCTGGAAGGCGTTCGACGTGCTCTTCATCGGCGCCATCCAGGCCTTCATCTTCATGCTGCTGACGATCGTCTACTTCGGCCAGGCGCGTGAGGGCCTGGAAGAAGCGCACCACTGAGATGCCTGCTCATGCATCCCACCTCACCCCGCTTACCTCGCACGATCCAGTTGAAGGAGAGTAGCTC
>JBAPVZ010000254.1:0-1682 GCA_049283435.1 Candidatus Dormiibacterota bacterium | reverse complement strand
TCACGTCCGGGCATCGCCTCGACGTGGAGCAGCTCGGCAGGGAGTGTCGCGGGCGCGGGGTCCTCCTCTGCGTCGACGTCATGCAGAGTCTCGGTGCGGTGACGGTCGACGTGCGCGCGATGCAGGCCGACGTGGTCGCGAGCGGCGGACACAAGTGGCTGCTCGGCCCCGGCGCCACTGCGTTCTGCTACATCCGGCCCGACCTGATTCCGACGCTCCCGCCGCTGATCGCGGGCGCGCTCTCCGTCGTCGAGCCGTTCGACTTCGCGCGCTACGAGGATCGCTGGGCGCCGGATGCCCATCGCTTCGAGGAGACGTGGCTGTCGCCGCCCGGCCTGGCCGGCCTCGGGGCGGCGGTCGACCTCGCCGCCTCGATCGGGATCGACCGCATCGAGCGCGTGGTGCTGGCGCGCACGAGGACGATCGCGGATGCGCTCACCGACGCCGGGATGCGCCTCGCAGAGACCTGGCCGCAGCCGCCCGAGCGCACATCCGGGATCGTGTCGTTCGAGCACCCCCGGCTGCCCTCGGCGCAGGTGCTCGAAGCGCTGCACGAGGCGGGGGTCGTCGCCAGCCAGCGCGGGCCGTTCGTACGCCTGTCGCCGCACTACCACAACCCCGACTCGGACGTCGCCCGCGCGCTCGACGTCGTGACGTCGCTGTGAGGTCTGCGAGCACGTTCTGGGCCGGATGCGGGCGGACCTTGCCGCCGCTGGTCACTCCTGCCGCCGGGCCGCCGCCCGGGACCGACGCTTGCTGAGCTTGGTCGCCTCCATGTTCCTGATCCGGGCGCGTCCGAGCGGCGTCGGGTGCGCCACGTACATGCCGGGGCCGGGCACGCGAATCCACAACAGGCCCGCCTCGACGAGCCGGTCGATCAGCGTGCGCGACACTCCGGCCACGTAGCCCTTGTCCACCGCCTCGAGCAGAACCTCCCGAGCCGGCCCCTTCAGCCTCATGCGACACGGACGTTACGAGCCCCGCACCGCCGGCAGCGCGCGCCGGCGCCGTGCGGAAACGGCCTCGCACCGCGTTGACGGGACGCCGACCTGCCATATGCTCCGCAAGACGAATGCGGGAAGAGCGTCCAGGAGGCGGCACATGGCAGACCGGACACGACAGCGGATCCTGCTGACCGGGGCGGCCGGCACGATCGGCTCGGCGCTGCGAGCGTCGCTGCGTCGCGACGGGAGGACGATCCGAGCCTTCGACGTGGCGCCGCTGGCGGAGGCTGCGCCGGGGATCGCGGCCGAGGAGCTCCGGCAGGGCGACATGCGCTCGATGGAGGACGTGCGCCGCGCCGTCGCCGGCTGTGACGCCGTCGTCCACCTCGCCGGCATCCCCCGCGAGGCGCCCTTCGAGGAGATCCTGGCGACCAACATCGGAGGCCTCCAGCACCTGCTCGAGGCCTGCCGCCAGGAGGGGTGCCGGCGCGTCGTCTTCGCCTCGTCCAACCATGCGATCGGCTTCTACCCGGTCGGCGAACCGGTGCGGATGGACCAGCCGCCGCGGCCGGACACCTACTACGGGTTCAGCAAGGCGACGGGCGAGCTGCTCGCGCGGCTCTACTTCGACCGCTTCGGGATCGAGTCATGCTCGATCCGCATCGGCACGTTCGGCGACCGGCCGACGAGTGGCAGGCTACTGCGGACGCTCGTCACCCCGCGCGATCTGTCTCAGCT
>JBAPVZ010000253.1:0-1829 GCA_049283435.1 Candidatus Dormiibacterota bacterium | reverse complement strand
TCGCGATACCGTCCGCAGCGAGGTCGGCCATGACGGGCGCCAGTGGCACCCCCGAGAGCCGCACGCAATGGGACTGGTAGGTGTGTAGGCGGTCCGCCGGCTCGTATGGGGGCTCGATCCCGGCGATCGGTTGAAGCAACTCTCGGTACCGCGCGGCAAGCCGGCGCCGCTCGGTCAGGATGCCGTCGAGGCGGCCGAATTGCACGAGCCCGATCGCCCCCTGGATGTCGGTCATCCGATAGTTGAAGCCGACCTCCGGATACTCCTCGAGCTCGACGGTCCCCGAGGCGTGGCGGCTCAGATCGGAGGTCGAGGCGCTGTGTGAGCGAAGGCGCCGCAGCCGATCCGCAACGTCCGGGTCGAGGGCGGTGATCATACCGCCTTCGCCGGTGGTGATCGACTTCCTTGGGTGGAAGCTGAAGCAGGTCAGCTCGGCGACCGCGCCGATACGCCGGCCACCGACCGTAGCGCCGAGGCTCGGCGCCGCATCTTCGACGACACGCAAACCGTGCCGGCGGGCGAGGTCGCAAATCACCGGAAGATCGGCGGCGAGCCCGATCTGGTCGACGGGGACGATCGCCTTCGTGCGAGGCGAGATCGCCGCCTCGACGAGCTCAGGATCGACGTTGTAGGTGGCGCGGTCGATGTCGACGAAGACCGGCCTGGCCCCGCATTGCCGGATCGCGTTGGCGGTCGCGATGAACGTGAACGAGGGGCAGATCACCTCGTCACCGGGTCCCACGCCCGCTCCCAGCAGGGCCAGGTGCAACGCGGTCGTGCAGTTGCTCGTCGCGATCGCGTGCGGCGCGCCGACATAGCCGGCGATCGCGGCCTCGAACGCGGCGACGCGAGGTCCCTGTGAGAGCCAGCCGGATCGGATCACCGCACCGGCGGCGTCGACCTCCTCCTGACCCAGATAGGGGCGGGTGATCGGGATGCGTGTGTCAGGCAACGGAGAGCACCTCCGCGACGGTGTCGTACCAGGCGACGAGCCGGTTCAGACCCTCATCGAGGCCGACGGTGGCCCGGAAGCCGAGACGGTCCGCCGCGAGATCGGTCGCGGCCAGACGCCGGCTCACCGGGTTGACCTTGCGCGGCGGCTCGAACGCGACCTCCACCTCGGGTCTGCCGCGGGCGACGCAGAGCCGGCGGCACAGCTCGCGCAAGGTCGTCTCGATGCCCGTTCCGGCGTTGCAGACGATGTCGGTCGCGTCGGCAGTCGCCGCGCACAGATAGGATCGGGCGACGTCCCCGACGAAGATGAAGTCCATCGTCTGCAGGCCGTCGCCGAAGATGACCGGCGGCTCGCCCCGGCCAAGGCGCTGCAGCCAGCGGATCATGACCTCCGTGTAGACGCCATAGACGTCCATTCGCGGCCCGTACACATTGAAGGGCCGGATCGCGACGTAGCGCAGCGCGTACGTTTCGGCGTAGGCCCGAAGCAGCTGCTCGTCGAAGATCTTCGCGGCCCCGTAGAGCGTGCGATTGCGAAACGGGGCATCCTCTGTCATCGGGACGGCATCCGGTTCGCCATAAACGGAAGCGCTCGAAGCGGCGAGGACCTTCTCGACCTTGTGGCGGACGGCGGCATCGAGCACGTTCTGGCTGCCGTTCACCATCGTCTGGACCGCCCGCTGCGGGTCCTCCGCACAGTGCGTGATCCGCAGCGCTGCCTGGTGGAACACAAGGTCCTGACCGCGCGTCAGCTCGTCGACGAGCTCGGCGTCGCGGATGTCGCCCTCGACGAGCTCGACGCGGCCGCTCGCCTGCGCGGCGGCCAGGTTCTCGCGCCGGCCTCGAACCAGGTCGTCGATGACGGTCACCCTGGC
>JBAPVZ010000252.1:0-3317 GCA_049283435.1 Candidatus Dormiibacterota bacterium | reverse complement strand
GTACGTCATCGTGATCTCGCTCGTGATCTCGGTGCCGCTGGCCATCCTGGCGGCGACGCATGAGGGGGGCTGGCTGGATCAGGTGATCCGCGCGATCCCGATGATCGGCCTCGGGATGCCCGCGTTCTGGGTCGGGATCATCCTGATCCTCGTCTTCGGCCTGGTCCTGCACATCTTCCCCGTCGGTGGGTTCGGCGAGGGGCTCCTCGGCCACCTCTGGTCGATGGTGCTGCCTGGCCTGACGGTCGCGGTCGGCATCTCGCCGATGCTGATCCGCAGCCTGCGTGCGAGCATGATCGGGGTCCTCGACGCGGAGTTCATCGTGACCGCGCGCGCGAAGGGTGTCTCGCGCGGGCGCGTCCTCGTCCGCCATGTGTTGCGCAACGCGATCGTGCCGACCGTCACCGTGCTCGGCATCAACATGGGGTTTCTGGTCGGCACCTCGGTCGTCATCGAGGACGTGTTCGGGCTGCCCGGTCTGGGCCGCCTGATGCTGACGGCGACGCTGAACCGCGACTTCCCGGTCGTGCAGGGCGTGACCCTCGTGCTCGGCATCCTCGTCGTGCTCGTGAACCTGACGACCGACCTCGTCTACGCGCTGCTCGACCCGCGCGTGAGCTTCGATTGATGGCGACCCCGGACCTCGTCCTCGAGCCCGCGGCGGCGGCGTCGCCGGCGCCCCGCAGCCGCCACTGGTATCGAACCCCGTCGCTGGTCGCGGGCGCGGTGATCATCGGGCTCGTCCTGTTCGGCGCCGTCTTCGCGCCGCTGCTCGGCCGCTACGACCCGACGCAGCAGAACCTGTACGCGATCCTCGCCCCGCCGAGCGGTGCGCACCTGCTCGGCACCGACCAGCTCGGCCGCGACGTCTGGTCCCGCCTGCTCTACGGCGCGCGCATCGACCTCCTCGTCGCGTTCCTCGCGGTGCTGTCGCCGTTCGTCATCGGCTGCGTGCTGGGGTCGATCGCGGGCTACTACGGCGGCTGGTTCGACACCGTCGTGATGCGGCTCGTCGACGTGTTCGTCGCTTTCCCGTTTTACGTGCTGATCATCGCGCTCGTATTCGTGCTCGGGCCCGGCCCGCGCAGCATCTTCATCGCGATCACGGCCGTCAGCTGGATCTCCTACGCCCGCATCATTCGCGCCGAAATCCTCGTCGCCAAGCGGCAGGACTACGTCGCGGCGGCGCGCGGGGCCGGCCTGTCCGACCTCCGCGTCGTCGTCCGCCACCTGCTGCCGAACGTGATCACCCAGGCGATCGTGTTCGCGATGTCGGACATCGTCAACGACATCCTCGCGATCGTCACGCTCGGCTACCTCGGGCTCGGTATCCCGCCGCCGACGCCGGACTGGGGTTCGATGATCTACGACGGACAGACGCTGATCACGACCCATCCCCTGATCTCGACGATCCCCGGCATCGCCGTCGTCTTTGTCGGGCTCGGCCTGTCGCTCCTCGCCGACGGCCTGTCGCACGTGCTGCGGCCGGCATGACCGCCCTCCTGGAGGTGCGCGATCTCCACGTCGCACTCGATTCTCCGCAGGGAGTCGTGCACGCCGTCGACGGGGTGAGCTTCGCGCTCGACGCCGGCGACACGCTGGCACTGGTCGGCGAATCGGGCTGCGGCAAGACGATGACGCTGCGCTCGATCGTGCAGCTCCTGCCGAGCGGTGGCCACGTGTTCGGCAGCGTCCGCTTCGCCGGCCAGGAGCTGGTCGGCTTGCCGGAGCGCCGGCTGAACACGCTGCGCGGGGCGCGGGTGGGGATGATCTTTCAGGAGCCGATGACCGCGCTCAACCCGGTCATGCGTATCGGCGACCAGATCGCGGAGGGCCCCCTCGCGCACCGCGGGTTGACCGGGGCGCAGGCCCACGGGCTCGCCGTCGAGCTGCTCGGCAAGGTCGGCATCCCCGATCCGCGGCGCCGAGCGCGCGCCTACCCGCATGAGCTGTCGGGGGGCATGCGGCAGCGCGTCGTGATCGCGATCGCGATCGCCTGCGAGCCACAGCTGATCCTCTGTGACGAGCCGACGACGGCGCTCGACGTCACCATCCAGGACCAGATCCTGCGCCTGCTCGCCGGGCTGGCGACCGAGCTCGGGATGGCCGTCGTCTTCGTGACGCACGATCTCGCCGTGGTCGCCCAGACCTGTCAGCGGCTCTGCGTGATGTACGCGGGGCAGATCGTCGAGCAGGGCCCGGTCGCCCGGATCTTCGCCGAGCCGCACCATCCCTACACGCTCGGCCTGCTGCGCTCGGTGCCCGACATCGACGGGCCCAAGGAGGAGCTGGCGTCGATCCCGGGACAGCCGCCGAGCCTCGTTCGGCCGCCGCGCGGGTGCCGGTTCGCACCGCGGTGCGAGTTCGCCGAGGATCGGTGCCGAGCGGCGCCCGTCCCGCTCGAGGAGCTCGACCCGGAACGCGCGGTCGCCTGCCTCAACGACGAACGCGTCGCCGCCGAGGCGCGCCGGCATCCGGTGCTGCACGATGCCTGAGCCGGACGCGGAGACGCCGCTGCTGGAGCTGCGCGACGTGCAGGTCCACCTGTCGGTCGGGCAGCCGATCCCGGGTCGGCGGCGTCCGCTGCTCCGCGCCGTCGACGGCGTCGATCTGCGACTGCGGCGGGGAGCGGCCCTCGGGCTCGTCGGGGAGTCGGGCTGCGGCAAGTCGACGCTGGCGAGGACGATCGTCGGCCTGCAGACGGCGACGGCGGGATCGATCCTGCTCGAGGGGCGCCCGCTCGGCGCTCGGCGCCCGCCCCAGGTGCGGCGTCGCCTGCAGATGATCTTCCAGGACCCTGCCTCGTCGCTGAACCCGCGGCTGACGGTCGAGCAGACGCTCGCCGAGCTGCTGCGAGTGCACCGGCTGGCACCGGGGGGGCAGGTCCGGGCACGGGTCTCGGAGCTGCTGCAGCTCGTCGGCCTGCGAGACGAGCTGCGCGCGGCGCATCCGGGCCGCCTGTCGGGGGGCCAGCGGCAGCGGGTCGGCATCGCGCGCGCCCTCGCCCTGCAGCCGGAGATCCTGATCGCGGACGAGCCGATCTCCGCGCTCGACGTGTCGGTGCAGGCGAGCATCCTCAACCTGCTCGCCGACCTCCGGCGCCGGCTCGGGCTGACGATCGTCTTCATCGCCCACAACCTTGCCGTCGTGCGCCAGCTCTGCGACGAGGTCGCGGTCATGTACCTGGGACGGATCGTCGAGCAGGCTCCGGCGGCGCAGCTGTTCGGGAATGCGCGACATCCTTACACCCAGCGGCTGCTGGAGGCGGTTCCCCGGCTCCGGCCGGGTTCCTGGGCGCCATCCGGCGGGCTCGACGC
>JBAPVZ010000251.1:0-2003 GCA_049283435.1 Candidatus Dormiibacterota bacterium | reverse complement strand
CCTCTTCCCGGAAATGCCAAAGATTTGTGTTATCTCCGATATTAGCGTAAGATCTGTCATATGGAGGAGAGATCATCTCGGCTGGCGTTCGTCGACGGCTTCGCTCGCCACTTCGCGCGCCGCTATGCGCTGCCGCCGATGGTCGGGCGGGTGTTCGGCTGGCTGGTCATCTGCGAGCCCCCGGACCCGACGATCGCCGAGCTCAGCGACGCCCTGCTGGCCTCTCGGAGCGCGATCAGCGGTGCGGTCGCGAACCTCGAGGAGTGGTCCTTCGTGCGGCGTTCGCGCGCCGCGGGGGAACGCGTCGACCGCGTCACCCTGCACCCCGACATCTGGCTGCAGATGGACCAGCAGACCGACTACTCCACCCTCCGCGCACTGGCCGGCGTGGGCCTCGATGCGCTCGCCGGCGCGCCGCCGACCTCTCGCGCACGACTGCTGGAGATGGCTGCCTTCGCGGACTTCCTCATCGAGCGCATGCCGAGTCTGCACGCCGACTGGCTGGCGCGGCGTGCCGAGCTGCGTGCGTCCGGCGCGCTGCCGGACGGCACCGTGGGTGAGCACGGATGACGACCACGCTCCGGACGACGCCCCTCGCCCTGCTCCGGTCGCGGTCGTACCTGCTGCTCTGGTCCGCGCAGCTGGCATCGACGCTGGGCGACTTCTTCAACTACATCGCGATGGCCTGGTTCGTCCTGCGACTGACGAACTCCGGCCTCGCGCTCGGCGGCGTCCTCACCGCGATGGCAGCGCCCCGTGCCGCCTTCATGATCGCCGGCGGGGTCATGATCGACCGGTTCTCGCCGCGCCTGGTGATGCTCTCGGCGGCGTTTGCGCGCGGCGTCATCATGGCGGCCGTGACGGCGGTCGCGGTGAGCGGTCACGCGCAGCTCTGGATGCTGATCGTCGCCGCGGTGTTCGTCGGAACGATTGCCGGATTCTTCCTGCCCGCGCAGTCGTCGATGCTGCCGAGCATCGTGGAGGGCGATCAGCTCGTCGCCGGCAACTCGCTGATCATGTTCAGCCAGCAGGCGGCGGGTGTTTTCGGCCCCGCGCTCGGCGGCCTCGTCGTCGCCTTCGTCGGCGCGGGCGCCGCATTCGGGGTCGACGCCGCCGGCTTCCTCGCCGCCGGGCTGCTCGCGATGCTCCTGCCGGCGGGCGCCACCGTGCCCAGCGGCGAGAATCCTCTGCGCCAGATCTGGGACGGGCTGGTAACGGTCGGCCGCGACCTGCCGCTCGTCAGCGTGCTCGTCGTGATCGCCGTCTTCGCGCTGTTCGGCAACGCGGGCGTGGAGGTCGGGATACCGGCGCTTGCCCATCAACGGTTCGTGAACGGCGCCGTCGCGCTGGGCCTGCTGTTCGCCGCCTGGGGCCTCGGTTCGGCCGCCGGCGCCGTCGCGGTCGGCATGCTGCCTCGCCCCCGCCGCGTCGGCGTCGTCATCGCCGGCGCCGCGGCTCTCATCGGCGTCGGGCTCGCCGTCACCGGCGTGGTCGGCAATCTGATCGCCCTGATCGTCACGATGGCGATCTGCGGTATCGCCGGCGGGGTCCTCAGCACCTACGGCATCAGCTGGGTGCAGCAGCGCGCCGAGCCCGCGATGCTCGGCCGGGTCATGTCGCTGGCGATGTTCGCCATCTCCGGCACCGAACCGATCGGCCTGGCCATGGCCGGTGGTTTCGTGCAGCACAGCCTCGGCCTGCTGTTCTGGATCTGCGCGGTCGCGATCGTGGCAACGGCGGGCGGCGCGCTGCTGGTCCCCGCGGTACGGCGTATGTGACCGGGCCGTCCACGCCTCGCGGCTGTTCCGCGGCCGGTTCCTCGCACCGGTGGCCGTCGAGGTGTGTACAAGAGCGTGAGGACGTGAAGCGCATCACGTTGACTCCCGGAAGAGGTCGTCAGCGCCGTGGAGCGCGCGGCCCGAAGGGAACCCACGTCGGTGTCGGACGTGGTCGGGAAGCTGCTGGCCGCCCAGCTCGGCATGATTGCGGGCGAAGAACGGGTC
>JBAPVZ010000250.1:0-2546 GCA_049283435.1 Candidatus Dormiibacterota bacterium | reverse complement strand
GTCTACGATCGCTGGCGCCGCGTCCCCGCGGAGGCCCGCCGGTGACGGTACCGGTCGAGCTGGCGATGGCGAACTGGGCCGACGCCGAGGACCAGGCGCGACGCACCGACCTTGCCTTCGTCCCGCTCGGCGCGGTGGAGGTCTACGGGCGCCACATGCCGCAGGGGACCGACGGGATCGTCGCGACCGCGCTCTGCCGGGCGCTGGCAACCCGGGTCGACGCGCTCATCGCACCGCTGATCCCGGTCGGCTATTCGGCGGTGCTCCAGGCGTTCCCGACGACGCTCAACGTCGACCCCGAAGCCCTCTTTGCCTACAGTCGCGGCATCGTCGCCTCCCTGCTCCGGCTCGGCGTGCGTCGCGTCCTGTTCATCAACGGCCACGCCGGCAACGTGCCGACGATCGACGGCCTCTGCCGGGAGCTGGCGGCGCCCGACCGTCGGTTTGCCCAGGTCGACGTCTGGCGGTTCGTCCAGCCGCTGACGGCGGACCTGCTGGACAGCACCGAGTGGAAGTACGGGCACGCGGGCGAGGCGGGGACCTCGGTGATGCTGCACCTGCACCCGGAGCTGGTGAAGATGGAGCGGGCGACGAAGGAGGCGCCGGTGCTGCCCGGGCAGCCACTCGGTCTGTCCGCCCCGCGCAGCTATCGCGAGGTGTCGCCGCAGGGCACGGTCGGCGACGCGACCCTGGCGACGGCGGCGAAGGGGCAGGAGATCTTCCGGCGCACCGTCGACGCGCTGGAGGCGTTCGTTCGCAGCCCTGACTTCACGGTGGGCCCCGCCGCCGCCGGCCCCGCCACGGTCGCCGCCGCGGAGGCGGTCGGACCGGGCTGACCGCGACCCGGACGAGGCCGCGGGAGCGCCCGGGCCTCGTTCCTGGCGGGACCGCCGCTCGGCAGTCCCGCCAAGCCCGCCGCATCTCACATCGGCCCGTCGGCCCCGAAGACCTGGCGCACCTCGCAGGCCATGTCGAAGCCCGGCCAGTAGACGCGGTGGAGCTCCACGAAGCGTCGCGTCCATTCGACCGCCTCCTCGCGCGAAGGCACGTCATAGATCGCGTAGCCGCCGACGACCTCTCTGGCCTCGGTGAACGGGCCGTCCAGCACCCGTATCTCGCCGTTCGTGAGACGCACCTGCGTGCCCTCGGCGCTCGCACCGAGACCGCCGGTGTCGACGAGCACGCCCGCCCGCTGGGCCTCCTGGATGAACTCGCCCATCGCGGTCATGAGCGCCGCGGGTGGGTCTCCTGCACCCTCGTGGACTTTGATCATGCCGAGAAATCGCATGGGTGTCTCCTGTTGTCGTTGGTGGCTCGGAAGCCGTGCCGGGCTCCTACCGGCTGCTGTCTCTCCGTCGAACGGCGAGGCCCGAAATCGACACGCCGCCGAGCCACGCCGTCAGCCGGGCAGCCGGTAGACGCGACGGGCGGTCTCGCTGCCGATCAGGCGGCCGATCCGCGCTGCATCGGCCGCCGACCAGTCCCCGGCGCCGACCGCGTCCTCCAGCACGCGCCCGAGCGCCCGCCGGAACAGGAACGCGCCGAGGTAGTAGAGCTCGCTGACGCCGAACGCATCGGTCGAGAAGACCATCTTGTCGAACGGCGCCAGCTCCAGCGCCTCCGCCATCACGGCCGGCCCGCTGCGACCGACGTAGTGGAGTGCCTCCCCGAGGTCGAAGTAGACGTCGGGGAAGCTCGCCGCCAGGTAGGCGGCCTCGCGCTGGAAGGGGTAGCAGTGCAGCAGCATGACCGGCACCTGGCGAGGCTGCAGCAGGAGCAGGAACTCGTGCAGCAACGCCGGGTTGCACCGATGCAGGCGGATGTCGGGGTCGCCATACCCGATGTGGAACTGGATCGGAAGGCCGTGCTCGGCACCGGTCCAGAGCAGGTGGCGAAGGATCGTCGGCTGCTCCAGCCGCCACCGCCCGCTCGCTTCCGCCCCCGCGAACCACTCGCCGGCGGCCGCCTCGACCTCGGCCGCGCTCGGTGGCGTGGGCTCGAAGTCGAGACCGTAGCGGTAGGCGACGATCGACTTCAGGCCGACCGCGCCCTGCGTGCGCCGCGCGAGCTCGTCCGCGAACGCCGCCGCGAACCCGGCTGCCGGGACGCCGCGCTCGGCGACCTCCTGGGCGACGCTCTCCAGGCGCACGACCTCGTGCGTCGGGACGCCGCCCGCCCGCTCCCCGAGCTCGGCGAGCGGGATCAGCTCGTCGGACCGCAAGCCGGTGTCGATCAGCAGCTCGACGATGCCGGTGCGGCCGAGAAACCGACGATCGACCTCCTCCGCGCCGAGCTCGGTGCGGCGCGCCAGGTACTCGTCGGGAGAGGTGTGGGGCTCCAGGTCGAGGACGGGCGCACACCAGCGGCGGATCGCGAATCCGAGCGGGGTGTCGAAGTTCGTCCGCCCCGGGCCCGGCGCGCCCGCCTCGCTGATGAACGGTTCGAACGCGGCCCGGTCGAGCGGCTGTGCGATCAGGCTGTGGCAGTGGTGGTCGACCAGCGGCAGCGTGTCGACCCCGAACGACGTGTCCTGCATCCTCTCCTCC
>JBAPVZ010000249.1:0-1814 GCA_049283435.1 Candidatus Dormiibacterota bacterium | reverse complement strand
CGCCGGGGGCGGGGAGCGGGTGCTGGCGCTGCCGCCTCGCGACGCGAAGGCCGCGCTCGCCCGTCAGCTCGTGCGGCGGCTGCATGGTGAGGAGGCGGCGGCTGCCGCGGAGGCCGACTTCGATCGCACGGTCCGCCACCACGAGATCGACGACGCCGACGTGCCGGCCGTCCAGGTCGCGGCCGGCGCGACCGTCGCCGAGCTGCTCGTCGCCGCCGGCGTGACTCCGAGCCTGAGCCGCGCGCGCCGGCTCGCCGAGCAGGGCGGACTCTCCATCGACGGCCAGAAGGTCGCCCACGACCGCTCGGTGCGGGACGGGGAGGTCGTCCGGGCCGGAAAGCGCAGGTTCGTCCGGGCCGCCGTCCGGTAGAATCAGTTCCCGAAAACCTGTTCGGAGGGGCGCCCGGAGCTGGCTCTGTGGTGCGACGCGCACCGTCAACCCTCCGCCTTGGAGGCAAGGCATGTCTGGACATTCCAAGTGGGCCGGAATCAAGCACAAGAAGGCGATCGTCGACGCCAAGCGTGGACAGGCGTTCACGAAGGCGGCGCGTGAGATCACGATCGCGGCGAAGGAGGGTGGGGGCGGCGACGTCACCGCCAACTTCCGGCTGCGCCTCGCGATCCAGAAGGCGCGCGAATCGAACATGCCCGCCGACAAGATCCAGTCGGCGATCGACCGCGGTACGGGCGCCGGCAAGGGAGACGCGCTCGAGGAGCTCCGCTACGAGGGCTTCGGCCCGGCCGGGGTCGCGATCATGGTCGACGCGGTGACCGACAATCGCAACCGGACCGCGCCGCAGATCCGGCACCTGTTCGCGAAGCACGGGGGCAATCTCGGCGAGACGAACTCGGTCGGCTGGATGTTCGAGCGCAAGGGCATCCTGAGCGTCGTGCTCGACGGGCGCGACGCCGAAGAGGTCGAGCTGGCCGCGATCGAGGCCGGCGCCGAGGACATCCAGGAAGACAGCGGTCGGCTCGAGGTGACGACCTCCCCGGAGACGTTCGAAGCCGTGCGTGACGCGCTCGACGAGGCCGGGCTGACGATCGAAAACGCCGAGCTCACGATGCAGCCCCAGCAGACGGTGCCGGTCGACGAGGACCGAGCGGCGGCCGTGCTGCGCCTGATCGAGTACCTCGAGGAGGACGACGACGTCCAGCAGGTGTACGCGAACTTCGACATCCCGGACGAGGTCCTGGAGCGGGTGTCCGAATCCGTCTGAGCGCTTTCCGGCACACCGAGAAACGCAGGAACGGAAGGCGCACGAAGGATCACTCGAGACGGGATTCCGGGGTTTGAAAAACCCCACATCGTCGCTTCGTGCCTCTCAATACTCTTCGTGCCTTCGTGCGACCCGTCCGTCCGTCCATCCGCGGACCGCCCGACTCGCACGATCGTGGGGGAGCGCGCGTGAACGCTGACGATGCGTTGATCCTCGGCGTCGATCCCGGTCTCGCGAACACCGGCTGGGCGCTGATCGACCGCCACTCCCAGATCGTCGCCTGCGGCACGATCCGGACTCGTCCGGGCCCGATCGCACCGCGCCTGCTCCGGATCGTCGAGGAGCTCCGCGCCGCGCTGGCCGGCGCGGCGGTGGGGGAGGCCGCGCTGGAGGAGCTCTTCATGGGCCGCAACGCGACGAGCGCGGTTGCGGTCGCCCAGGCTCGCGGCGCGGTGCTCGCGTCCCTCTGCGCCGCCGGACTCCCGATCCACGAGTACACGCCGGCTCAGGTGAAGGCGGTGCTCACCGGCTACGGCGCAGCCCGCAAGCAGCAGATGATGCGCATGGTCGCGTCGCAGGTGCGCGACGGAGGCC
>JBAPVZ010000248.1:0-3995 GCA_049283435.1 Candidatus Dormiibacterota bacterium | reverse complement strand
GTAGTACGGCGATGACAGCTGGCCGATCGTGACTCCGACCTCTCGGCAGAAGGTGGCGAGCTCGATCGCCTCGCGGGTGCTGTTCGTCTGCAGGCTCGCCGCAATCGGCACCCGATCGCCGACGATGTCGCAGCTCGCCGCGATCAGCGCCTTCCGCTGCGCCAGGCTGAGCATCGGGAACTCGCCGCCGGCGGCGGCGACGAGCAGCACGGCGGACTCCCTGTCGACCCCGTTGCCGAGCATGAACTCGAGGTTGCGGCGGTAGGTCGGGAGATCGAGCTCGAAGGTCGCGGTGACCGGCGTCGCGACCGAGATCATCGTGCCCTGCAGCACTCGCTTGGCGTCTACGACCTGCATGCCCTCTCTCCTCCCTCTCTGCCTCCCCACCTTGTGCGAGGCGCTCGATATCCCACGTAGAACATCCCATATCCTAACGTGCCCTACTCGCGAGCGGCATCGAAAGAACCGTGCGTCGAACGCCGGCACTCGCGCCCGTCCTTCGACAAAACGGGGCCTGTCCCTCCAATCGACCGGCGGCGACCATTGACGGGGCGCGATCGGCCGCTTATGCTCCCGCCAACGCGAGTTCACACCGGGCGCAGCGAATCGCCAGGAGGGGGTGACGCGCTCGGTACCCCAGGTGGGAAGCCGACTCGGCAGGAGGTTGCGCACATGCAGACCGTGGACGAGGCCGTCGGAATCGGGCGGCACCCGCTGGAGCCGCTGACCGAGGAGGAGATCGAAGCCGCCTCCCGCATCGCGAAGGAGCAGCGCGGGCTCACCGAGCGCACGCGGTTCGTCTACATCTCGCTGAAGGAGCCGCCGAAGAGTTCCATCCTCTCGGGCGGAGCCGGCCGCGTGGATCGCGAAGCGGAGCTCATGCTCTGGGACCGCGACCGTCGAATGACGATCGAGGGCACGGTGAACCTCTCGCAGGGCGCGGTCACCGACTGGAAGGACCACCCCGGGGTCCAGCCCCCGATCATGCTCGACGAGTTCCTCGCCTCGGAGCAGTTGGTCAAGCAGGACCCGCGCTGGCAGGAGGCGATGCGCAAGCGCGGCGTCACCGATCTCGAGCATGTGATGGTCGATCCCTGGTCGGTCGGCTACAACGGGCCCGAGGATGACCCCTCGCAGGGACGGTTCGTGCGCCCGCTCACCTGGGTGCGCGACGGCAGCGACGAGGAGAACGGCTACGCGCGGCCGGTCGAGGGCCTCGTCGTCCGGCTCGATCTGGACCGCATGGAGGTCGTCGACGTCGAGGATGCCGGCGTCGTGCCGATCCCGCCGAGGGCCGCGAACTACACCCCCGAGGGCATCCGGTCGCCAAACAACGTGCCGAGCTTCCCCGAGGGACCTCGTACCGATCTGAAGCCGGTCGAGATCACGCAGCCCGAGGGCACCAGCTTCACCGTCGACGGGCACCAGATCCGGTGGCAGAAATGGCAGCTCCGGATCGGGTTCACGCCCCGCGAAGGACTCGTGCTCCACACCGTCGCCTACGAGGACCACGGCACGCTGCGGCCGATCCTCTACCGGGCGTCCCTGACCGAGATGTTCATCCCCTACGGCGATCCGAGCCCGACGCACCGCCGCAAGAACGTGTTCGACATGGGCGAGTACGGGATCGGGGTACTGACGAACAGCCTCGAGCTCGGTTGCGACTGCCTGGGCGAGATCCGATACTTCGACGGCTGGCTCAACGACAACGACGGGCATGCGGTCGCGGTGAAGAACGCGATCTGCCTCCACGAGGAGGATCACGGCATGCTCTGGAAGCACACCGACTTCCGGACGGGGAAGGCGGAGGTGCGCCGCTCGCGCCGGCTCGTCATCTCGACCGTCGCGACAGTCGGCAACTACGAGTACGGCTACTTCTGGTACCTGTACCAGGACGGCACGATCGAGTACGAGATCAAGCTGACCGGCGTCATCTCGAACGGAGCGCTGCCGCCCGGTGAGCGACCGACCCATGGCGTGCTCGTCGCGCCCCAGGTCTACGGCCCCAATCACCAGCACTTCTTCGCGATGCGCCTCGACATGACGGTCGACGGCACCGAGAACTCCGTCGTCGAGTGCGACAGTGTCGCCGTTCCGCCAGGCCCGGAAAACCCGTGGGGCAACGCCTGGGTGGTGCAGGAGACCCTGCTCGACCGGGAGTCGACCGCGAAGCGGGAGACGGCGACGAACGCGGCGCGCTTCTGGAAGATCGTCAATCCGGGGAAGCGGAACGCGGTCGGCGAACCGGTCGCCTACAAGCTGGAGCCGGGTCCGGGGACGCTGCCGTTCTACCAGCCGGACGCGCACGCGCTCCAGCGCGCGCTGTTCACGACGCACAACCTCTGGGTTACGCCATACGAGCCGGCCGAACGGTTCGCCGCCGGCGACTACCCGAACCAGAGCTCGGGCGGCGACGGCCTGCCCGCCTACACGGCGGCCGATCGACCCGTCGAGAACACCGACCTCGTCGTGTGGCACTGCTTCGTCGCCCACCACGTGCCGCGGCCGGAGGACTGGCCGGTGATGCCCTGCAGTTACGTCGGCTTCCACCTGAAGCCGTTCGGCTTCTTCGACGGCAATCCGGCGCTGGATGCGCCGCTGCCTGCCGCGTGCCATGACGGGCACAACGGTCACCAGGAAGCCTGAGGCGCCGCCATGGCCGAAACGCTGAGGCCCGGCGCGCCCGGTCCGGTCGTCGACGCCGCCGCCGGGGTGGCCGGCGGGCACACGCTCCGCCGCAACCGGCTCTCGATGCCGGAGGTGCTCGCGCAATCGGTCGCGAACGCGGCGCCGAGCGCCGCCATGGCGCTGCTGCCGCTGCTCGTCTTTCTGAGTGCCGGCAACGGCACCTGGCTTTCGTTCGTGATCGCCATCCTGCTCATGCTCTGCGTCGGCTGGTGCGCCGCGCAGTTCGCGCGCCAGATGAGCTCGGCGGGGTCGTTCTATGTGTGGGTCGCGCGCGGGCTCGGCCCGCTCCCCGGCCACCTCGCGGGATGGGGTCTGCAGCTCGGCTACATCGCGACCGGGATCGCGACGGTCACCGGCTTCGCGATCTTCGGCAACGACTTCCTGACACACCTCGGCGTGCCGGCCAATAACCGGTTGGTGTGGGCGGCGCTGATGGTCGTCGACCTCATCGTGCCGGTCGCGGTCGCAGTGCTCGACATGGGCATCTCGGCACGCACCAGCCTGATCCTGGAGGGGATCTCGATCTGCATCATCCTGTGCCTCTGCGTCGCGATCTGGGTGCACCGCGGCACGCCGTTCTCCACCCCGGAGATCACGCTCAAGGGGGTGACGCCGGCGGGTGTCCTCGTCGGCGTGGTGCTCTCGATCTTCGCATTCGTCGGTTTCGAGAGCGCGGGATCGCTCGGCATGGAGGCGTGCAACCCCTACCGGGCGATCGGACGCGCGATCATGCTCAGCTGCGTCTTCGTCGGGCTCTTCTACATCGTCGTGTCGTACACCCAGGTCTTCGGGTTCCAGGGCACCTCGCCCGGCTTCGCGAAGAGCGCCGCACCGATGCCGGACCTGGCCCAGATCATCGGGCTCGGCCCGCTCGCCCCGATCATCGACCTCGGGATCATCTGCAGCATGTTCGCCTGCACGCTCGCCTGCATCAACGCCGGCGGCCGGATGGCGTTCGCGATGGCCCACGACGGGCTCGGCCTGCCGGCCATGCAGCGGACGCACCCGACGCGTCACACCCCCCACATCGGGCTCATGGCGGTCGCGATCCCGATGTTCGTGATCCCCTTCGTGCTCACGCTGGCGGGATCGAGTCCGGTCGACCAGACCGGATGGGCGGGTACGGTGGCGGCCTTCGGCTTCATGCTCGCCTACGTCCTGGTCTGCATCGCAGCGCCGGTCTGGATGCGCCGGCGTGGCCACTTCTCGGTGCCGGTCGCGATCGTCGGCCTCGTGGGCGCGGTCGTGATGGCCTTCGTCTTCTGGGCCAGCTGGCTGCCCCAATTCATCCCCGGCGGCCTCTTCCC